>CAZYCB010000534.1:0-2882 GCA_964645735.1 uncultured bacterium
CGAGGAGACGTTTGATGTAGCCTTCGCTGTGACGGAAGATTTCGATGCCCGCATCCTCATCCTTCCTCTTCGACACCTCCCCCGCGCGGATCGGAATGCCATCGTCGGCCCCCACCCTGTGCTTCTCGAATGTGAAGACGAACGTGCCGTTCTCCTTGAGAACGCGGGACGCCTCCGCGACGAGAGGATCGAGCTTCTCGATCAGATGAAACACGCCGCACGCGATCGTGTGATCGAACCCGCCGTCCGGGCACGGGAGCGGGGTCTGCCGGATGTCGTGTTTCTTCAAGTTCCAGGCGGCGTTCTTCGAGCGGCACACATCGAGCATCTCGGCCGAATCGTCGATGCCGACGATGGAGAGCCCCGCTTTCGAGAACGGGAGCGCGCTCAACCCCGTGCCGATCCCCATGTCGAGAAGCGTCTCGCCGGCGCTCACGAACTCGAAGGCGAGCCCGAAGAGAACTTCGGGGCCGTGCCACTCGTACTGCCTGCTCTGGGCGTCGTACTCGCGAGCCGATTCGTCCTGCGGTTTCACCTATTTGTGCTGCTCCTGTGCATGTTCCCCCTCCGGGTGGCCGAAGTAGACTTCATAGAACTCGCCCGTGAGGGCTTTGAGCCTATCGATGGCCTCCATATCGGTCGTCTGCTTCGCTTTCATCGCCTGGACGAGCATCTCGTGGAGAAGCGAGAGCTGCTTGACGTACTTGGCATAGGCGACCTCGTCCTTCGGGTCTGCGGGTTTCACTCGCTGCGTCAGAAAGTATTGTGTGACCACATCTTGGATTTTGTTGGCGTGTTCTTCCTTGTTGTTGATCCAGCGAACGAGCTGGTTGTAGTTCACGGGGTTCGCTTTGGAGAGTTCGACGATTTGACCCGTCGCCTTCTCGATCGTCTGGACGTCCTCCTTGATGAGGGCGATGCGAAGCTCGTCGTTGTATATCCCGCAGGGGATCTCGCAGTGCGCATACACCGTGGCAGCCCAGCAGACGGCGGCCAGACAGATGGCGACGAGGCCGGTCGGGGTTTTGCGTTTCATGGGCCGACTCCTTTCGCTGAAACGGGTGACATTCGGTGACGGCACCTGATTATATATCGGAACGCGGGGGATTGCGACCAAACATCTCGCCACGGCGGGCCAGCCTGTGCCAAGATGAGCCATCGACCGACCGCACGGAGGCCAAGGTGGCCGCCGCAGCGGCCGCCGGTGGATCCTTTCGAACATGAACACGCACCAGAGCCGATCGAAACTCTATCTCGATCCCAACCTCCACATCGTGTTCGCCGTCACTTTGATGGCGATCATGGGTGTGGCGAACATCACGCCCGCCTTTCCCCGCATCGCGAGGGAGCTCGGGGCGACGCCGGCGCAGGTCGCTTATCTCATCACGTATTTCACGGTGCCGGGCGTGTTTCTCGCTCCCGTTCTCGGCGTTCTCGCGGACCGCATCGGCCGCAAGAGAATCCTTGTGCCGTCGCTCTTCCTCTTCGGCATCGCGGGAACGGCCTGCGGCCTGGTGCGTGACTTCGATCTCCTCTTGGGGCTGAGATTTCTCCAGGGGGTCGGAGCCGCCGCGCTCGGCTCTCTCAACGTGACGATCCTCGGCGACCTGTACTCGGCCCGGGAACGGACGACGGCGATGGGGTACAACTCGAGCGTGCTGAGCGTCGGCACGGCAGCCTACCCCCTCATCGGCGGGGCACTCGCGACGATCGGCTGGCACTACCCGTTTCTCGTATCCATCCTGGCGGTCCCCGTGGGGTTCGTGGTTTTGTTCGGTCTCGCGTCGCCCGAGCCGAGGAACAAACAGCCTCTTCGCAGCTACTTCGGCGACGTGTGGCAGATCGTCCGGCAACGCTCCATCATCGGCCTTTTTGCCGGCGGCCTGGTGACGTTCATCGTCCTCTACGGGGCGTACCTTACTTTTCTGCCGTTCCTCATCGCGAATACGTTTCACGGAACTCCCCTCATGATCGGCCTCATCATGTCCTGCGCTTCGATCTCGACCGCTCTCACGGCGACACAGCTCGGTTGGTTTGCCCGCCGATATACGGAGAAACGACTGCTGGCTGCGGGCTTCGTGATGTACGCCGGCTCGATGATTCTGATCCCCCTGGTGTCGAGCGTCTGGGTCCTTCTCGTCCCGGCGATCATACAGGGCGTGGCCATGGCGTTCACGATGCCCATGATCAACTCGCTCATGGCGGCCTTCGCGCCGGTGAACCAGCGGGGTGCGATCATGTCCCTGAACGGCATGGTCCTTCGTTTGGGGCAGACCCTGGGGCCTATCGTCATGTCGGCGGTGTTCGCGGCCCGGGGTTACCACGGGGTCTACGCCGCGGGAGCCCTTTTTGCGTTGGGGATGTCGGTGATAGCGATTATCATGATCGAGCAGCCGAAAGAGCAGGAGGATCGAGCGCCGTCCTCGTCGCCATAGGTCCGAGTTCCTGGCTCCGAGTTCCGAGAGGCCGGCCCGTCACGATTTACACAAGGAGAAAGAGATGCCCGAACATGTCTACAAAAAGATCGAGTTGACCGGTTCGTCGCAGACGAGCGTTGAAGATGCGATACAGAGCGCGATCGCGAAAGCGTCGAAGACGCTCCGCAACCTCCGGTGGTTCGAAGTCATGGAGACGCGGGGACACATCGAGAACGGCAAGATCGCGTACTGGCAAGTGACGATCAAGGTCGGCTTCACGCTGGAAGACTAGATCAGCTTCGTTCGTGCGCCCTTTGTGGTCGTCTCGAGCCCTGCAGCGTATTTCCTTGCAGCTGCGGGTGGCGGCCACGGGCGCCCGCTCCCCGCGCGCAGCCTGCGAGCACGGAAGCGGGCGGATGGCCGACAGGACCCACAGCGGCACGCCGGGCTTCGCGGAGCGCAGGG
>CAZYCB010000535.1:0-1580 GCA_964645735.1 uncultured bacterium
CTGGAGTTCTCGGGAATCGAACGGGTCGCGACGGAGCTCGAGGTAATACTCGTCGACCGAACGCTCGAGCAGCAAATCGATCTTAGAAAAGAAAGTCGGTACACGTTCTTTCTGGGGAAGAAAGACTTTGTCACGCGAGACGACGATACCCGCTTCGCCCTTCTCGTAGGAAGCGAGCAGTTCATCGACGCTCATGAGGAGGACCTGCCGATCCTTCCAGTGAAGACCGTATTGCTTCAGAACCATCCCAACCCGTTCAACCCGTCGACGATCGTCGGCTACGATCTCGCCCAGCCTAGCCACGTAACCGTGAGGATCTACGACGTGAGCGGCGCTTTGGTGAAGACTATCGAAGATCGCGACCGGCAACCGGGACGATACGAAATCGGATGGAATGCGGACAACGAGCGAGGAGAACGGGTGTCGTCGGGAGTGTATTTCTATCGATTGAATACGCCGGGTTTCTCACAGACACGGAAGATGGTGATCTTGAAATGAACTGTGTCGCTTTCGCAAGCACACGGGCCGCGTGCGGCCATGCCCGAGTATACCCGCCCCTTGTTGCGATAGCCAGCATCACGGAGGAGGAGATTTGATGATACGCTTCACATCGAAGGAATCATGGGTTTCAAGGTCCGTCACGCTCATCACCGTTACGGCTTTCATGACCCTGCTGCTCCCTCCGTTATCGGTCTTCGGGCAGACACCGCCCTCGACTCAAGAACAAGACGTCGACGTGGCGAGCCGGTTCCAGGAGATCATCGTTCTGAAAGCCCAGGGCGAGTACGACCGTGCCATCGACGAGCTCAACCGCGTGATCTCGGAATTCGCCAAGTCCGACCAGTACGTGCGGCTCGCGTACAGCCATCTCGTGGCGACCTACCACGAAAAGGGCGATGTCGACGGGGCGAACCGCGTGGCGCGGGAGGCCCTGGAGAAATTTCCGGACATCCTGGCGAGCGACATTATGATTCCGTCGTACGTGAATACGTACTACGATACGCTTCGCAAGGAGATGTTCGGGCGGCTCACGATCCAGAAAACCGAAGGGTGCCGCGTGTTCCTCAACGGCAAGCACGTGGGAGACACGCCCCTTCAGCTCGGTCTCGTGCGTGTGGGAAATTACGACCTGGTTCTCGCCAAGTCGGGGTACCACGACTACACGGAGAGAATCCGGATCGAGTCGGATCGGACGCTCGAGAAAACCATTTCCCTGTCGCGCGACCGGGACAAATGGTGGTGGATTTCTCGTGTCGGCGCGGGAGTCGCCGCGCTGGCCGCCACGGCAATCGGGGTAGCCGCGACGCAGGATGAACCGGAGCCCACTCCCGAGCCCGAGCCTCTCGGCGGACCGCCGGACCCGCCGAAATAACCGGCGACAGGCATCCGGCAGGGCGTTCCGGCGGGCGCGCGGCGGGCTATCAGCTCGCGAGGCAAGCCAGGAGAAGATGACAGCACACGGTTGAAACAATGGCCGATACTCCAGACAACTTCCAGTCCGTCCACAACCCTTACATCGTCGGCAAGCCTATCAAGGACCAGGCGATGTTCTTCGGCCGTGAGGAGGACTTCGCCTCCAT
>CAZYCB010000536.1:0-2981 GCA_964645735.1 uncultured bacterium
CCGCGGCAGGGCAGACCCAAGCCGCTTCCCGAGTACCCGGTGTCTCGCCGTGACCTATCGCTGGTGACGCCTCCGGGCGTCGAGTACCGCGAGATCGAGAAAGCGCTGGTAAAGTACTCGGGCGCGTTGTTAGAATCTCTGGCAGTGTTCGACGTCTACCGGGGCGAGAAGATTGCTAAGGGTCATACAGCGTACGGTGTTCGGCTGAGCTTCAGGGCCCTGGATCGAACGCTCAGAGACGAAGAGATCGAAGAGGCGATCGGCAAGGTCGTCTCGAAACTCAAGAGCGAGCTCGGAATCGAGCTGAGAAGCTGAAATGACCGAAGTGAAGATCAAGAGTCTGGAGCAGCTCGAACGCCTCGAAGAAAAAGTGGACGAGGCGGTGCGAATGCTCGCGGAGTTTCACACGCGGTGCGAGTCGCTGCAGAAAAACAACGCCGTTTTGCAGGAGCGAGTCGAAACGCTTCAGCATCGCAACATCGCGCTTTCGAGAGAGATCGACGAGCTCAAAGCGGCACAGGAAGACGACGGCGGCGACAGTAGAGAAGAAATCATACGAAGAATTGATCGAATGCTGGAGAAGTTCGGAGAACTTCAGATCTAACGAGAGGGAGGCATCCGGCCGTAGGTTCGGTGTTGGCTGAAGGGTTCTCCGCGAGGAAGACGATCCTGAGTCCAAATGAGGATGCTTACAAGATGAGCGACGCGAACGGAGACGAAAAGATGACGGATGTGAGCGTCACTACAGTGCAGATATTTGGGCAAGAATATAAAATCCGGGGATTCGAGGACAAAAGTTACGTGCAGAGGGTCGCCGGCTACGTCGACGAGAGGATGAGAGAGCTGTCGAAGGCTTCTTCGTCGCTCTCCCAAGAGCGTCTCGCCGTGCTGACGGCTCTCAACATTGCCGACGAGCTGTTCCAGGAATCGAAACGCAGTTCGGAGACGCTTTTGTCGGTCGAGCGGCGCGCGGACGCGTTGATCGCGCATCTCGACGAATGTCTTCTTGCGGAGAGGTAGCGCCCTTTCTCGACGCAACGCGAAAAACACTTGAAACGTTGGTCGCGTTGTGGTATCCTATTGAAAATTCCCTACCATGCTCGTGATGGAAAGGTAGTTATTGAGCCAACACTCATACCTCGGAGATCCAAATCTGGCCGGGTATGTCACGCCCGCTGACCGCGGGTAAACAGAGCTGGTCATGAGGATTTCCACTTGAACCTACGGGTTCAAAAATTTCCTTACACACGACATAGCGTGGGGAATTTTCTTTTGCCTTCCGATTTGTCCGAATTTCTCCATTTTCCGACACGTTGAACGAAACGAATCGTGATCCGCGTTCCTGGTAATCTGAATTGGGGGAACCGCGATGAACATGATCTGGATCGTCTTGATATGCGGTCTGGCGGCCGCGGCGGCGGGGTTTTACGTCGGCGCCGTCACCGGGCGCCGGGCTGTGGCGGAGGGCGTGGCGAGCTCCAAGAGGGTCGCCGAGTCCATGATCGCCGATGCCCAGAGAAACGTCGAAAACATGAAGAAGGAAGGCGAGATCCACGCGAAGGAGCAGCTCCTGAGGATGAAACTCGAATTCGAGGAGAAAACGCGCGACACGAGGGAGAACCTCAAAGAAAGGGAACTCTCGCTGATCAACAAGGAGAGCAACCTCGCCCGCAAAGTGGATCTCCTGGGGAAGAACGAGAGCGTCGTCGAGGAAAGGGAGCGCACGCTGGACCGCAAGCAGCAGCACCTCGATCAAAAGCTCGCGGAGGGGAACCGGCTCATCGCGGAACAGAACGTGCGCCTCGAACGGATCGCCGGGATGAGCAAGGACGAGGCGAAGGAGACGCTCCTCAAAAACCTCGAGAGCGAAGCGAGGCTCGAAGCGGCGCGCCGCGTCAAGGAGGTCAGGGAAGAGGCCGAGAGGACCGCGGAGCGCGAGAGCCAGAAGATCATCGCACTCGCCATACAGAGGTACGCCGCAGATCAGAGCGTGGAGACGACCGTCTCCGTGGTCGATCTTCCATCGGATGAAATGAAGGGGAGGATCATCGGCAAAGAGGGCCGGAATATCCGCGCGTTCGAGAAGGCGACAGGAGTCGACGTCGTGATCGACGACACGCCGGAAGCTGTGACGCTCTCGTCCTTCGATCCGGTGCGCCGGGAGATCGGGCGGCTCTCTCTCCAGCGGCTCGTAGAGGACGGCAGAATCCACCCGGGCCGCATCGAAGAGGTCGTCGCCAAGACCGCCGAGGAGATGGACAAGAAGATACAGGAGCACGGCGAAGAGGCGTGCATGGAGCTCAACACGCACGGAATCCACCCCGAGCTCATCAAGCTCGTTGGCAAGCTCCGGTACAGAACGAGCTACGGGCAGAACTGCCTCAAGCATTCGATGGAGGTGGCGTACGTGGCCGGGATCATTGCGGCCGAACTCAAGCTCGACCAGCAGGTGGCCCGGCGGGCGGGACTCCTCCACGACATCGGCAAGGCCGCGACGCACGAGGCGGAGGGATCGCACACGCAGATCGGCGCGGAGATGGCCAAGAGGTACGGCGAGAGCGATGTCATCGTGAACGCCATCGCCGGTCACCACCAGGATATCGAGGCGACCTCGATGTACACGGCTATCGTGGAAGCGGCCGACGCGATCAGCGGCGCCCGTCCGGGTGCGCGCCGCGAGACGCTCGAGGCGTACATCAAGCGCCTCGAGAAGCTCGAACAGATCGCCAGCGGATTCGACGGCGTGGAAAAAGCTTTTGCTATCCAGGCGGGCCGCGAAATTCGTATCATGGTCAGCCACGATCGTGTGGACGATGCTCAGGCGTCGAAGCTCGCTTTCGACATTTCGCGGAAGCTCGAGAAGGAACTCGAATATCCGGGCCAGATCAAAGTCGTCGTGATCCGGGAGACGAGGGCCGTGGAGTACGCGCGCTAGCGGAGGGTCCAGCATCTTTTTCGCGTGAGGAGTGCCGGTGAAGATA
>CAZYCB010000537.1:0-3813 GCA_964645735.1 uncultured bacterium
GGGATTGATCCCCTGCGGTATCGTCGTGGCGACGGTCCTGTACGTCGCGCTCGTTTCCACGAGATCGATCACATCCAGGAAATTGAGTTCGCGGTTCGCCGCGTACATATACGACCCGGCGGGCGTCATTCCTGCGCCGCGGAGCGAACCACTCGTTTGGACATCCATGACCTTGAAGAAGCCCGCGAGCGAGACGATGCTCACGACACCCGATCCATCCGTCACGTACGCCCGCTGTCCCGTAGGATCGACAACGACGTCCCTCGGGTCCGAGCCTAGCTGAACGCTCGCCGCAAGTGTGTCCGGACCGAGATCGAAGGCGAGCAGGGCCCCGGCCCCGGTGAGGGCAAGCAGATATTCGCCTTTGGGGTCTATCGCCATCTTGGATTTCAGACTCGTCCCCGGTGCGGTCACAGCGCCGATTTGTTTCTTGTAGTCCGGGCTCCCTTCCTCCACGTTCCATATCTGTATTGAGCTGGAACTCGTCGACACGTACGCCAGCGTCCCGGAGGGGCCGATAACGATGCCGCGGGGCCTGGTATGAACGTCGAGCACGTCGCTCACCACGCGGGCCGCGCTGTCGATCACGTAGATCGCGCTGTCCGCCTGGCTCACCGCCCACACCCAGTCGCCGTCGGGCGTCGCATCGAGTTCGTCGAGCCCCCCAGGAATGCCGATGGGTGCCGTCTGCAGGAACGCCGCGGACCCCGGATCGACAGCGACAGCGACAGCGCCCGCTTGCGTCGCAACGAAGGCGACGCTCGCATCCGGCAGCACGGCGATCGAACGGGGCACCGATCCCAATGCGATTCCGTCGATCGCGTATCCGCGGGGCACCTCCGTGGACGCAAGGACTGCAAAGCTCGCGTCGTTGCTCGTGCCCTCCATCGTGGCGACATTGACCGGCCCGGTGCCCGCATTTGCTGGAACAGCGACAACGAGGTGCAGTGGAGAAGCCGTCACTACCGGCGCCACTACGGTACCCGTCCCCGCGGCGTTCGTGAAATGCACCATATTGCCACCCGCCGCGGTATCGAACCCTTCGCCGTTCAGTACGACGATCGAACCCACGACGCCCTTGTTCGGAACCAGGCTGGCGAGTGTGACGGGCGGCTGCGCCTCCGTGGTGAAATAGAACGAATACGCGGCACCCAGATGATTTCCGTAGAGGTCCGTGATCCCCGTCCTCAGGGTGCACAGATACGCCGTCGCGTAGTCGAGGGGCTCCGTCGACTTGAATGCGAGGATGTGATCATCCGATGTGATGATTGCATTCCCGCCGGTGGCGGTCCCCGTCGTGTTGTTCCACAGGCGGAAGTTCCCTTTGATCGTCGTGTAGTCGATCGCCTCCGAGAACTCCACCACTACGGCCGCGTCGATGCCCACATCGTGCGCCACGTCTGCGGGGCTATGACTCAAAACCGTTGGCCCCGCGACGTCCTCGTTCATTACGATCTCGTACGGGCCGTAGATTCCCGCAACAGGAATGCTGATCATCGTTTTCAATGCCGGATCTTCATCGAACGAGTCTCCCGTATTCCAGTATTCGGCAGGAAACTGCGTGACGGCTGTGGAGTCGACCAGCGCGTTGACGTACTCGGGCTCCAGATATCCGATCGCGGACGTCCCGTCGATCGGATGGATCGACAGGTACACCTGAACCACGGGAGGCGTCGTGACGAAGTGGAAACTACCGTCGGGCAGTGTGAAGTCGCATCCGAGCGTGTCCCCCGTATTGAAATTCGTCATGAACACGATCGCGCCCGGAACGGGATCGCCGTCCCGATCGATGACGCGCCCCGTCACCTGCCGCGCCGCCGGGAGCCACGCAGGGTCCGGATAAGACTTCTGCATGGCTGTCACGTCCTCCCACTTGTGAGCACGGCCCGCGGTTCCCCCTTGCAGCGCGTAGAACATGATCGAGCTCTTTGCGGCCGAGTGCGAAAGCCCGTAGAGGTGACCCGCCTCGTGCGTGGTGACGCTTTGCAGGTCGACTCCCGTTCCCCCCGATGTCGTGAACGTTTTCGACGGATTGAAGATCAGGTCCGCGTCGACGATCTGGCCGGGCCTGTAGAAATTTCCGCCGAGCCACGTCGGCGTCGTGTAGGACGTCGCCACGCCCACCGCCAGGGTGTACGCGCCGAAGTCGTAGTCGACGTCGCGGAACGTGACGAGACTGATCTGGTCTCCCGCGGCGGCGGTCTCCATAGGAGTCGTTCCCACGTAGAGTGCGTCCATGTCCACGCCGACAAGGGATGTCCAGCTCTCGATCCCGTTCTGGATCGCGGTGAAGTCGCTCCCGTCACCGATATTCGGCGCGCCGTCCTCCTGGATGCGATACGTCACCGTCCCTTCGTGCCAGTACTCTATGTGACGGGCACCCGCGGGGTGATCGAAGCAGCCGTCGCCGTTCCGGTCGAAATACGCCGAGGACACGAGAGGACAGAGATCCAGGGCGTAGTACACGCCGTCCCCATCGGGATCGGGAGCCGAGAGATCGAGGGCCCAGAGCGCGCCCGCGTTGAGGGCGTCCTCGCTATCCGCCCACGCGCCCACGGCGATATCGGGGAATCCGTCGAGGCTCAAGTCCCCGAGAGGCGCGATGCTCGAGCCGAAACCGACGTTGTCCGCGAGGGGTCCAGAAAAACCGCCTTCCGTCGCGCTGATCTTGGCATAGGTCTTCACCGTCCCCGCCGGGGTCATGAAGAGCATCCACACAGCTCCGCGGCCAGTCCCGCCGTCCCCATCGCCCGGCGCTCCGACGAACACGTCCGCGAGACCATCCCCGTCCACGTCGCCGTTCGAAGCCAACGAGCTCCCGAAGTGGTCCCCGTTGTCGAGATGACCTTCCATCCAGCCCTGCGTCGCGCTGATCTTGGTCTGCCCGCGGACGGTGCGGTCGGGATACAAGTAGAGGTACCAGACCGCGCCCGCATTCGCGTTGCCGCCGTCGTCGTCGCCAGGCGCGCCGACGGCCACTTCGGTATAGCCGTTGCCGTCAAGATCGCCGAGACCGACGACCGAAGATCCGAACTGATCGTCGTCGATCAACACGCCGGTGAACCCGCCGTTGGCGCCGTCGATCTTCTGCCAGGAGTCGGCCGTGCCGTTCGAGTTGAGAGACAGAATCCACAGAGCGCCCCTTTGAATGCCAAGGCCGCTGTCATACGGCGCCCCCACGGCGAGTTCGTATCGACCGTCGCCGTTGATGTCACTGAGTCCGGCGAGCGCGGCCCCAAAAAAATCGGCGTACACGAGCGGACCCGCAAAACCGCCCACGCCGTCGGCGATTTTCTGGTGCGCCTTGACCGTGCCGTCGGGATTGAGAAAAAGAATCCACACCGCACCCAAGTCGTCCCCGCCGTCGTCGTCCAGAGGCGCGCCCACGGCGATGTCCTCGACACCGTCGTTGTCCAGATCTCCCAATCCGGTTACAGCGCGGCCGAACTCGTCCGTCTCGTCGAGCACGCCTGTGAAACCGCCCGCCCTCCACCCGATTTTTTGGTGTGCTTTGACAGTGCCGTCCGCGTTCATGAAGAGCACCCACACCGCTCCGTGGAGGTTATCGTCGTTGTCCAGGTCGCCTGCCACCAAGTCCACGACGCCGTCGTTGTCGAGGTCGCCGATCTGAGCGAGTGAGATTCCAAAAAGAACCCAGTCGTCGATGAGCGCACTGAACTGGCCCTCCGTCTGACTGACCTTCTGCGTGCTCGTGACGCCTCCATCCGTATCGACAGTGAGCGCCCACGCGGCGCCAGCATCGGGCGCGCCGTCGTCGTCGTTCGGAGCGCCGGAGACGACCATTTCGTGGCG
>CAZYCB010000538.1:0-7174 GCA_964645735.1 uncultured bacterium
GGCGGCACCCGCCGCTCCGGACAGCGCTGCGGGGAGAACAGCCGGGGAGGAACTCTGCAAGGCGAAGAGCTGCCTCCTCTGCCACAGCGCGGACGGCAGCCGGCAGGTCGGACCGACTTTCAAAGGCCTGTGGGGCCAAACGGTGAGCGTGGTCTCCGCAGGGGAGACGAAGGAGATCGTCGTCGACGCCGAATATATCCGGCGGGCGATCCGCGATCCGGACGCCGAACTCGCCGCAGGGTACGAGGCGATGATGCCGAAGACGGACATCACCGAAGAAGAAATCGCGGCGATTATCGAATACCTGAAGACCCTGTGAGGACGGCGGCGAGACGATGAGAGGACACGCGAGGAAATTTCTGCAGACGGGAAAGGTGAGGATCTCGTCGCTCGCCACGATCACGATGGTGGCGGGGTACGTCCTTGCGAGAGGCGAGGTCACCGGATCGCTCGTCGCGGTGACGGCGGGCGTGTTTCTGATCGCGTTCGGGTCGTCCGCGCTGAACGAGATTCAGGAGCGCGACGTCGACGCTCTCATGGAGCGCACACGCGGGCGGCCGCTTCCGTCGGGGCGCTCGAGCCTCACGTACGCGGTGGCCGTATCGGTTCTCTGTCTGGTCTCGGGCGCGCTCATCGTGCTCGCGGGTTCGAACGTCGCCGCCATGGCGCTGGGGCTCTTCGCCGCCGCGTGGTACAACGGGGTGTACACGCCGCTCAAACGCGTCACGGCGTTCGCAGCGATCCCCGGGGGCGTCGTCGGCGCGGTCCCGCCGGTGATCGGCTGGGTTGCCGGAGGGGGATGGCCTTTCGACACGAGGATATTGGCGGTCGCCTTCTTCTTTTTCATGTGGCAGGTGCCGCATTTCTGGCTCTTTTTGCTGTCATCGTGCGGTGAGGACTACGAAAGGGCCGGTCTGCCGTCGATGACGCGGACGTTCTCCCGCGAACAGGTATCGCGCATCGCCTTCGCGTGGATCGTGGGATCCGCGGCGGTGTGCTCGACAATCCCGCTGTTCGGTCTCGTCGACGAGCCGTGGGTGAAAGCGGGATTCCTGGCGGCGGGTGTGTGGGTGGTGTGGCGGTCGGCGCGGGTACTCCGCGCTGGACGCGGGGATGCGAGATTCCAAAGAGCGTTCCGGCATGTCAACGGGTACGCGTGCGTCGTGGTCTCGCTCCTGTCGCTGGCGGGCCTGCTGCGGTAGCGAACGCCGGGGCGTTAAAAAGATGGACATCTTCAATCACTACGTATTGCCGCCGACGCGAGAGCACCTCGAACTGCTTCGTTATCTGTCGATGCTCGTGTATCTCGTCGAGCTTCCGTTTCTTGGCATCGTGATGGGCAGCACTACCGTGTCGCTCTTCCTCGCGCTGCGCGACAAGGACGAGGCGAACGCCACGTACGGGAAGGTCGCCAGCGAACTGATGAAGATGGCGATACCGAGCCGAACGGCGGTGCTCGTTCTGGGGGTTCTGCCGCTTCCCGTCATCTGGTTGATCTATGGGCAGTGGTTCGTCCATTCGACGGTGAACACGATGCACCTCGTTCCTGTGGGTGTTGTGGCCATCGTCGCGGGCCTCGTCGTAGCCGTACGCTTTCGGGAGGCGCTCCAACGAGAGGGACGAAACTCGCTCGCGACACTTGGGGTCGGCGGCGCCGGTCTTGCCCTTCTCATCCTGGGAACGTACGTCCTCTACGGGAGCGTTTCGAGGTTCTTCGATCCGGAGAGATGGTTCCTTCGCTACCACGCAGTGCGAACCCTCACCGCGTGGAGCCTCATCTGGAGGTATCTCCTCTTCGTCACCGCGTCGTACGCGATGACCGGTGCGGCGGTCCTCTTCTTCTTCCGGCGGCCGAGGGGCGATGCGTCGATCGATGGCGAAGCGGCGCGGTTCGGGAAGAATCTCGGGGCGGGTCTCGTGATCGCGGGGACGGTTCCTCTTCCCGTGTTCGGGTTTTTCTACCTCGTAACGGTCCCCGTGGTGGCGATCTCCGGGACGCTTTACGGATTGCTCGCGGCCGCGGTGGCCGTGTCGTTCATGCTGTTCGCGTGCGCGTACCGCGCGATCCTGAATCCGTCGCCGAGTTGCGGCTGGGGAGCGTTCGTCCTCGGCCTCGCCGTGTTCTCTCTCATGATCGTCGGAGACCAGGTCGCGCTCGTGAACGCGACGAGGGAGCACAGCGCGGCGCTCGTCTTCGAAGCGGGAGAGCGCGAGGCCGAGATCGACGCGAAGCGGGAGGCCGCCGCGGGGGCGGCGGCGGTCGCGGATCCCGTCCAGGGTGAGAAGGTGTTCAAGACGGTGTGCATGACGTGCCACCGCATGAACGAACGGATCGTCGGCCCGCCGCTGGAGGCGGTTCTCCCCAAGTATTCGGGGAACGCCGCGGGGCTGGAGGCTTTCATACGCAAGCCGTCGAAGATAAACGCGGATTATCCGCCGATGCCGGTTCTCGGGCTGCCGCTCGGCGATGTCAAATCGGTGGCGGCATATCTGCTGGGGCGCGCGGCACCGGCGGATTCGACGAAGACAGGACCGTGATGACGGATACCCGCGGCGGCATCGGAGGCACGTCGGCGGCAAGCCGCGCGAAGACGGAGCGGTCGGGGAGATTTTGAAAAAACACATCGGCATAGTGATCGCATTTTTCTTCTTCGGGCTCGTCGTTCTCGCGTATGCGGCGCTCGGGACGAACTACTACAGGCACAGGCGCGCGCCCGATCAGCCGATCGCGTTCAGCCACGAGATCCATGCGGGAAAGGTCGGGCTCCAATGTCTCTTCTGCCACGAGACGGCGGATACGTCCGACTTTGCCGGCGTACCGCCGGTGGAAAAGTGCATGTCGTGTCACAAGAATGTCGCGACGGACCGTCCGGAGATCCAGAAGCTCGCACAGTACTGGAACCGCCGTGAAGCGGTGCAGTGGAACCGCGTGCACCGGATCCGTGCGAGGAACTACGTCTATTTCAGCCACGAGCGGCACGTCAAGGCGGGCGTGGATTGCGCCGACTGTCACGGGGACGTGAAGTACATGGCGAGAATCCGCCGCGTGCGGTCGCTGCAGATGGGTTGGTGCGTGTCGTGTCACCGCGCGAGAAAAGCGCCGACGGATTGTCTCACGTGCCACAAGTAGCGTTTGCCGGAGGAAACGAATGAACAGGCGGGATTTCGTCCGATTGGTGGGATGGGCATCGGGCGCTTCGCTTGTCGGTTCGTGCGATCTCGGGCGCCAAACGGAGAAGCTCATCCCGTATCTCATTCCGCCCGATGACGGCGTCATCCCCGGCAAGGCCGTCTACTGCGCCACCACGTGCACCGAGTGCCCGGCGGGGTGCGGCATTTCTGCGAGAGTCGTGGATCGGTACGTGACGAAGCTCGAGGGCATCGCGACGCATCCGGTGAACGAGGGCGCGCTCTGCATGAGGGGTCAGGCGTCGATCTCGCGTGTCTACCACCCGAACCGACTCCGCCGCCCGCTCGTCAAGGCCGCCGGCGGGCAGTTCCGGGACGCGTCGTGGGAGGAATGCTTCGCGAGCATCACCGATGCGCTAAGACGCGACTCTCCGGAGACGACGGGGCGGATGCACGCGCTCCTCTCCGGCAGGAGCACAGGGAGCCTGTCGGAACTCATCGACAATTTCTGCTCCGAGACGGACGTCGAACGGCTTCCCGAGTTCGAGCTTTTCTCGTACGCGGCGATTCGCGAAGCGAACAGAATTCTTTTCGACCGGCGCGAAGTCCCCTCGTACCGCATCGATGAGGCGGACTGGATGCTCACCGTGGGAACCGATCTCTTCGAGACGTTCGTGAGCCCGGTTTCGCATGCCGCGCAGTTCGGCCGCGCCGTCCAAAGACCGGACTTCGGTTGGGTCCACGTGGAGCCGCACATGTCTCTCACAGGAGTGCAGGCGAAGAAACGGCTCGCCGTCTCGCCGGCGAGCGAAGTGCACCTTCTCGCGTACCTCCTTCGGCAGATGTCCGGAGCGAATCTCTCCGGCGACAGACGGGTGGCGGAACTCGTCGAGATGGTGCCCGACCTTCCCGTTCGCGCCGTCTCCGAGATGACGGGCATCGCCGCGGAGGACATCGACGGCATTTCGCGCGGACTTCTCTCCGCGCGGAACCCCCTCCTCATCGTCGGGGGCGTGTCCACGATGCAGCGCTCGGGTCTCGACGCCGCCGTTCTCGCGGGCCTCGTGCAGTGGTCTGCGGGGATGATCGGCCGAACCGTCGTATTCGATACGCCGTCGAACTGGAAGCGCGTTGGCTCGGTCGGCGATCTCCGAACGATCTCACGGCGGCTTGCACGCGGCGAGATCGGCGTGTTGATCGCGTCGTGCACCGATCCGCTCGGAGCCGCAGGGCGTCGAGGCGCCGAGGATGTCGCGGCAGAACTGGAGACGAACTTTCCGCGGGCCAACATGCGCGTGGGTCTCGGCGATTTCATGAATCCGACGCTCGAGGCGTGCGACGTCGTCTTGCCCGTTTCTCACTCCCTCGAATCGTGGGGCGATGCTTTCTCGAGAGACGACACTCACGGCCTCGTGCAGCCGGCGATCCAGCCCGTTCATGACACGCGCGCCGTGGGCGACATCCTCATCGAGGTGATGCGGCGGCATCGAGGAGCCGTTCTGGCGCTCACGTACGAGGAGTTCGTCCTGGGACGTCTCAAGGCGCTCTACGGCGAGGAGGACACGGAAAGGATGCTCGCCGATGGGTACATTCGCCGCTCCTTGGACATCGAACCCGTTGTCCTCGACAGGGAATCGGTGGACGCGCACATGCGCAGCGCCGTGTTCCCCGAACCGCAGGCAGGAACCGCCCTCGTCGTCGCGCCGTCGATTCGAACCTTCGACGGGAGGGGCCGCGACATCGCGCTCCTCGACGAGATTCCGGATCCGCTGACGACCGTCACGTGGGGGGCGTGGGTCTCCGTTTCCAAGGCGACGGCCGAGGAGAAGGGTGTCCACAACGGTGACGAAATCTCGGTGTCGGCATCCGGCTGGACGATGGAACTCCCCGTCGAAGTTCAACCGGGGCTCTCGGAGCGAGTCGCGGTCGTCGTCCGCTCCCCCGCAGCCGCAGTCCCGCTCGCCATCGACCCGCGATCGGGAGAGATCATCGCCGTCTTCGAGAACGTGACATTCCAGAAGACGGGTCGAAGGGCGGCGCTCCCCGTCCTCTCGGGTTCGCTCTCCCAGGAGGGTCGAGGCGTGATCCCCGGTGCCGGCGGAGACAGCGGCGACCGCGGAGGCAAAGGCGCGGGCGGCCGCGACGGGGGGGGACACGTGCACGGAGAGCACGGATCGAGCGGAGAACAGCCGACGTTCTACCCCGAGCACGTTCACAAGGACTACAGATGGGCGATGGCGATCGACCTCGATCTGTGCATCGGGTGTGCGGCGTGCGTCGCGGCGTGCTATGTGGAAAACAACGTTCCCGTCGTCGGTCCGACACTCCATCTACAGGGCCGCGAGATGTCGTGGCTCCGGATCGAACCGTTCTTCGACGAGAAGGGAGCGGTCGAGTTCCAGCCGATGCTCTGTCAGCACTGCGAACACGCCCCCTGCGAGACCGTTTGCCCGGTGTACGCCACGTACCACAACCCCGAAGGACTCAACGCGCAGGTCTACAACCGCTGCGTGGGAACGAGGTACTGTTCGAACAACTGCCCGTACAAGGTTCGCCGTTTCAACTGGTTCGATTTCAAGCGCCCGTCGGAGATGAACCCGACGCGAAGCCCGGAGCTCTCGGCGCGCGGCAGGGGCATCATGGAGAAGTGCACGTTTTGCATCCAGCGAATCCGCGCGGCGCGCCACAAGGCCAAAGACGAGAACCGCAAGATCGCGGAAGGGGAGGCCACGCCCGCGTGCGCGCAGACCTGCCCGACGAAGGCGATCGTTTTCGGGAACCTCCTCGATCCCGAATCGAGAGTGTCCAGGCTCGCGAGGTCGGAGCGTGCATACCGCGTTTTCGATCACCTCGGCACGCGGCCAGCCGTCTACTATTTGAAGGCGAAGTGGAAGAGGCGCGATGAGTAGCGCGGAAGAGAAAGTCCAGTACCAGCGGCTCGTGGAAGAGGAAGTCCTCGCGGCCATGCGAAAACCGCGCATGGCCTACTGGGCCGCGCTCGCCGCGTGTCTCGCCCTCGCCGCGCTCGGAGCCGTCCTCTGGAGCTATCAGATTCGAAAAGGGATGGGAGTCTCGGGACTCAACAACCCTGTGGGTTGGGGAACGTACATCACGAACTTCGTCTTCTGGGTCGGTATCGCGCATTCGGGGACGCTGATCTCCGCCGTGCTCTTCCTTTTCAGAGCGAAGTTCCGGAGCGCGTTCAACCGGTCCGCCGAAGCCATGACAGTGTTCGCCGTAATGACGGCGGGCCTCTTTCCCCTCATCCACCTCGGACGCGTATGGTATTCGTACTGGCTTTTTCCGTATCCGAATCAGCGTCTTCTCTGGGTGAACTTCAGATCGCCCCTCATGTGGGACGTTTTTGCGGTGAGCACGTACTTCACGATCAGCGCGGTGTTCTTCTACGTGGGGATGATCCCCGATCTGGCGATCGCCAAGAGGTTCGAGACGGGCCTGAGGAAACGCCTCTACAGCGCCCTGTCGCTGGGTTGGGTGGGGAGCCTCCGGCAGTGGAAGCACTACACGAAGCTCTACCTTTTTCTCGCCGCCTTCGCCACACCGCTCGTCGTCTCCGTGCACTCCATCGTGTCGTGGGACTTCGCGATGAGCATACTTCCCGGGTGGCACACGACGATTTTCGCACCGTACTTCGTCGCCGGGGCGATCTTCTCGGGGACGGCGATGGTTATCACGCTCGTCGTCCCCATGCGCAAGCTCCTCCGTCTCGAGAGGTACATCACGGCCGATCATTTCGAGAGCATCGCGAAGATCCTGCTCTTCACGTCGCTCCTCGTGACGTACTCGTACATCGTCGAGTTCGGTCTGGCCGCCTACAGCGGCAGCGTGTACGAGGAGGGGACGTTCCTCTACCGTCTGGCCGGCGACTACAGGTACCTCTACTGGGGCATGCTCTTCTGCAACTCGATCGTTCCTCTCACGCTCCTCGTGAAGAGATTCCGGAGAAACATCGTCTTTCTCTTCTCGTTGTCGATTTTCGTCAACATCGGGATGTGGCTCGAGCGCTTCGTCATCATCGTCGTCA
>CAZYCB010000539.1:0-8082 GCA_964645735.1 uncultured bacterium
GACCGGCGCGACCGCGTATGACTGGGCGGTGAAGGGAAGCCACATGGAGATCGCGGCCGAGATCGCGGCATTGATGCCCCAAGAAGAGGAAGAGTTCGACGAAACGAAGAACGCGGACCCGCCCACGAATCACTAGGAGAACTCAATGCGAATTCGCGCCAAAGACCTGCGTCGGCCGCTTCGATGGATCTTCGCGGCGGGACTCGTGTGGATTGTCGGCTGCGCCGCCAACGCCCCGTGGCTCCACCACGCGGACGAGAAACCCTTCTACGAATCCGCGTACTTCCGCGTGGCGCCTCCCCAGGGGAGCGGGTGGGAAGCGAGCGAAGAGCGCCCGTCCGCGCGTCTCAAGAGCTTGGGGTTCGCGTACGAGCCGGATCTTTTCGACGACGTCATTCCCGCAACGGTCTGCTTCGAGAAGTACACGACGACCGACATCATCCCGCACGGACCGGGAAAGAACTGTTACGTCGCCTGCTACACGACCGCCGCGAAGCCCGATAGCCTCATCCGTGACGCGCAGTCCCTCGCCGGGGTCGTGAACCGAAGGACCCTCTCCGAAATGAGCGCGGGCTCGCCGTCCGCTTCCAACCGGGCTTCCGGCGAGAGGGACGTCGTCACGATCGGCGGGAGGGAGTATCACGAGTTCTCGAATGTGGTCGAAGGCGCCGGCGGGCGGTCGCAGTATCTTCTCCAATACATCTCGATCGCGAAAGCGCTCGACAACGCGTTCGTCGTGAACGTTCGCTCCGAGAACGACGTCCTCCCCGAAGACGCGAGGGCGATCATGGAGGGTGTGGCGTGGACGGATTCAACGCCTTCCCCGGCGAAGCTCGCGATGGAAAGGGGCGCACGCGCGCTTTATAACGCAACTCTCGCGCGAGCGGATGGCCTCCCCTCGGACGAAGATCTCGGTGACATCGAAAAAGAATTTGCCGGCGTTCTCGAATCCGATCCCCTGAATGCCAAAGCCCATCTCTTTCTCGCGGCGGCGGAGCTTCTTGCGGAGGACCCGGGCCCGGCGTTCCGGGAGGCGAAGTGCGAGGCGGTAAAGCTGGGGCTCTGGGACTATTTCTGCGTGAGCGACAAGGGGATTTTGCTGCACTCGCTCTTCGACGGATTTTCCCCTGCGGAAAAAGCGATCGAGCATCTGGACGCGGCCGTCCGCGCCGATCCGCGGTCGTTTTGGGCGAGCTATTATCTCGCGGGATTCTGCATACGAATCGGCGAATACACGCGTGCGGAGACGTGCGCGCGCGCGATCACGGAGAACTATCCCGAGAGCGCTCTCGGATGGTACGCGCTGGGATTGGCGCTCAAGCGCAACGGAAAATCGGCCGCCGCGAAAAATGCTTTTTCGACGGCGCTCTACAACAACCGCGGTGAATTCGCCGAGCTGTGGTGGGGCGACATGCGCGGGAAAACCATCATCGACTGGCAGCTCAAATCGTTGGGGGGCGGGAGATAGGATTCGTGCTACACTCCCCGCCGCAACTTAATCGAAAGAGGAATTACGTATGACTGTCGTGAAAACCATAGGCGTCATCGGCGCCGGAGCGTGCGACGAAGCGGCTGCTGCGATGGCCTACGATGTCGGGAAAGGGATCGCCGAGGCGGGCTACACGCTCGTCTGCGGCGGCCTGGGCGGCGTGATGGAAGCCGCGTGCCAGGGAGCGTACGAGGCCGGCGGTCTCACCGTGGGCATTCTCCCCGGTGACACGGCCGAGGCGGCGAACCCGTACGTGAAGATACCGGTCGTCACCGGAATCGGTATCGCACGAAACGTGATCATCGTCCGGTCGTCGCGCGTGTTGATCGCCGTGAGCGGCGGTCCCGGCACCCTTTCGGAGATCGCCTTCGCGCTCCAGCTCCAGGTCCCCGTGGTGAGTCTGAAGAGCTTCTCGGTATCCGAGCAGGTCATCCGCGCGAGCGACCCTGAACACGCGCTGAAAGAAGCGTTGCGACTCGCGGAGCGCTGAGCCGAACGCGGCTTGGCCCGAGTACGCCGCCAGGCGGGCTGCGACCCGCGGGCGGGACGCAGAAAGAGCCCATCCCCTTTTTTGGGCCCTTCGCCCCCGGCCCCCTGGAAAACCCCCCGGAAAAGCCCCTGGAAAACCCGCGGGAAATCCCCCGGCTCCCGGCCGGCGCGCGGGGTCGAAAGGCCTCTCCACCCCCCGGATACGGCCCCGCCCCCACCCGGACGATCCCCAAAACATCATTTTTTTATAGCTTGCCAACACCGGGTCGTAGTATAGTATGCAGCGTGTGGAGGATGATTGGGTTTCGCAGTAGGGTCGCAACACACTCACGTCGTTGTCGCATCCGCGCCGCAAGCAGGATAGAGCCTCTCAACACTGCCCTTGAGGTCGTGGTACCGCACGACAATTTCCGAAGGAGTTTTCTGTATGGGGACCAAGTTGTACGTTGGTAATCTGGGCTATAGCGTGAGCGACAGCGCGCTCGAGCAACTGTTCGCGGCGCACGGCACTGTGCGCTCGGCCGTCGTGATCCTGGACCGTGACACTGGCCGGTCCAAGGGTTTCGGCTTTGTGGAAATGGGCAGTGAAGAAGAAGCGCAGGCAGCGATCACGGCTCTGAACGGTAAAGAGGTCGAAGGCCGTACGATCACGGTGAGCGAAGCCCGTTCGAAAGAGGGCGGCGGCCGTCGGGGCGGCGGTTACGGTGGTAGCGGCGGCGGCGGTGGTGGCTACGGCGGTGGTGGCGGCGGACGCGGCGGCCACAGCGGTGGCGATCGCGGCGGCAAGCGCCGGTACTAGAACGGTCTTCAACGGGGGCTCCCTCGTCGCGAACCGACGGACCGAGCCTTCCGTATGACGACGCAGATGAACGGGCCCGCTGACGCGGGGGACTTCTCTCCGAGATGTTTCCAGTGGCAGCGGGCCCGGTTCTTTGTTCGGGGATTAGTCGTCGCTCCGCCGCACGCTTATCTCACGCTTTCCTCGACCGGGGCCTTTTGAGATTCCCCATCCTCTCGCGGATCCTCTTCTCGAGCGGGATGGGGAGTTTTTTTGCGTTGGCGAGAGCCAGATCGATCTCGGCGGCCGCTTCTTCCCCCTCGCGCTCGCTTCTCGAAGGTACGTATGGCTCTATTTCGAGGAGCGCGTGGAGGATCGACTTCGCCGCCTCTTTGTCGGGGATGAGGCCCCGCGCGGTGACATCGGGGTCGGTCTGCGAGAAAGGCGGAATCGGCGAGCCGACGCACGAGGGGCAGCCGTTCTCGCAGGGACACCGGTCGATGAGATCGAGACACGCCGTCATGATCTCCTCGATCGTATCGTAGGCCTTGAGCGAGAACCCGAGCCCGCCGGGGAAACGGTCGAAAACGAATATCGCCGGCGCGTTCGCCGCCGACGAATCGACGGCCGAACCGATATCCATGGTATCGCACATGGCGAAGATAGGGATGACTTCTTTGATGACGTTCGAGATGCCGAGGAGCCCCTCCCGAGGCACACGTCCCGCCTGTCGGACGTGGCTGTAAACCCCTTCGAAAGGCACGATCCACATTCCCGTCGTGAGGAGCGTTTGCGGCGGCAGATCCAAAGCGCCGAAGCCCAACGAATCGCGGCTCCCGAACTTGATCTTCTTGAACATGTAGGTGACCGACGTGACCGAGAGGTCGCCGAAGCAGCACTCGCACTGCCGCCAGGTCTTGTGGAGTTCCTCCTCTTCGATCTTGATCTTCACCTCGGTGATCGACTGGGTGTAGTAGTCGGTGTCGATCTTCTCGACGAAGGCGATCTTCTTCTCGAGATCGAGGGAGTTCACGAAATACGTCTCGCCGGCGTGCATGTAGATCGCCTCGGGGTGGACCTGCATGTACGCGCTCGTCTCGTCGATCGTCCCGATGACGCGGTTGTCCTTGCCCTCTTCGATGATGGTGAAAACATGATCGCCGATGTTTCGGAGCGACATGTCGGCCGACGGGTAGCTCCCCGCCGCCCAGTAGTATTTGTCGCCCTTCCGTTTGAGCTGGTGATCCTCCTCGAGGATCTGGAGGATCGCCCCGCAGTACTCGCCGTAGAAATCCCAATCTTTCTTCGTGATGGGCAGCTCGTACGCGGCGGAGCGGATGTGCGAGAGAACGATGTGCGGGTTGCGCGCGTCGACGACGGCGCACTCGGGCGATCGTCCGAAGAAGTAGTCGGGGTGCTGGACCATGTACTGATCGATGGGCGAGTCGTGAGGAATCATCACGGCGAGCGATGGCTCGCTTCCCCGCCCCGCGCGCCCCGCCTGCTGCCACGTCGAGGCGATGCTCCCCGGGTATCCGACGAGGAGCGCGCTCTCGAGGCTTCCCACGTCGATCCCGAGCTCGAGCGCGTTCGTGCTCACCACGGCCTTGAGTTCGCCCGAAAAGAGCGCGCGTTCGATCTTGCGCCTCTCCTCGGGGAGATACCCCCCCCGGTACGAATGAACGGTTCGCGCGCGCGAGGGCGACATCTGATCGAGAAAATCCTTGGCGTACTTGGTGACAACTTCGCTCACCACGCGAGCACGGACGAAGGCGATCGCCTGGTGGTCCTCCGCGACGAGTTCGGCGAGAACGCGCGCTGCTTCGACGTTCGCGCTCTTGCGTTCCATGCGATCGTTGCCGATGTAGGGCGGGTTCCAGAAGACGAACGTTTTCTCGCCCCTTGGCGATCCGTCGTCGTCGATGAGAGTCATAGGCTTTCCCGTGAGCCGTTCGGCCAGCTCGAGGGGATTTTTGATGGTGGCGGAGCAGCAGATGTAGACGGGTTCGGCGCCGTAGTGCGCGCATATCCGGTTCAGCCGGTTCATGACGTGGCTCACGTTCGATCCGAAAACGCCTCTGTACGCGTGGATCTCGTCGATGACGACGAATTTCAGACGGCTGAAGAAATGGGCCCACGTCCCGTGGTTCGGAAGGATCCCCGAGTGGAGCATGTCGGGGTTGGTGAGGAGGATGTTCGCCTCGTTTTTGAGTTTTCTTCGCGTCGTGGGCGGCGTGTCGCCGTCGTACGTCCCCGTTCGCACGGGAAGCTCGAGATCGATCGTCTGATAGCGGTGAAGCGTGCGAAGCTGATCCTGAGCGAGCGCCTTCGTCGGGTAGAGATAGAGCGCACACGCGTCGCTATCCTGGAGGATCTTCTCGATGACGGGAACGTTGTAGCAAAGCGTCTTGCCGCTCGCCGTCCCCGTGACGACGACGATGTTTTTTCCCAGCCGCGTGTTTTCGATGGCCGAGGCCTGATGCGTGTAGAGCTTCTTGATCCCCTCTTTGTCGAGGATGCGCCTGATGCGTTCGTGCGGCTCGGGCGAGAGCTTTCGGTAACGCGCTTTGCGCTCGGCGAGACGTTCCGCGTGGACGATCTGCCCGCCCTAGAAATTGGAGGACCGGAGCTTAGTGAGAAACTGATCGACTTTCATGCTGGGGGCAATTCTAGCACTCCCGCTCATGCGGAAAAAGAACAATGACGGGAAGTCCTATTCCGGCGTCAGCAGATGATGGAACAGGCAGGCCATCGCGAGAAGATCCATGCGGTTGTGGTGGAGGATCCTTTTGATCTTTCGCGCGTCGCCGGTGCGGACGAACTCGTGGTACGCATCGGGGATCTCGCTCCCGGGAATGTCGCCTTCCCTCTCCGTGTTCCGGAGATGGCGCTCGATCGTCCCGAGTTTGCAGTTGGGCAGGACGCCGCTGAAACGCTGCCTCGCCGGCATGAGAAGATCCACGTGCTTGCGGGGGCCTTCGTACTCGATGCGGCCGACGGCCATCCTCGTTTTGATGAAAGGAACATCGAAGCTCGCCCCGTTGTACGTCACGAGAACGGGGAAACGGTCGAGCGTTTGGCGCGTGTAGAGAAGCATCCCCGCTTCCTCGGAGTAATCCCGCGCGAACGCTTGCTCGATGACGAACTGCCCCTCGTGCAGATACATCATGCCGCAGAGAAACACATACGTGCTCGGCGTGAGTCCCGTCGTCTCGATGTCGAAGAAGCAGAAATGTTCGCCAGAAATGGTCCCCGACAGATCCTCGCGCCACGCGCCTTGAGAAGAGTCTCTTGCCGCGTTCGCACCGAGCGACATCCCGCGCCACGACGGCGTGGATCCCAGCCGCCGAAACGAATCGGCGAGGGCTGCGGCGTCGGCGACCACAGTTCGGGCTTCCGAACGGATGAGGTAGAGCGCCGACGACGCGATGGTGACCTCTTCCCCAGGGGCCGCGTCGATGAGAGCCGTGGGGACCCCGGGTTCGACGGGCATGCCGAGGCCGTGCCGCAGGAGATAGAGGCGCCGGATCTCCCTCGCGCGGTTTTTGAGGATCTCGAGACGTTTTCGTAAGGCGTTTTCCATACCTGAAAACGGGTTCTCGTCGGCTGCGCCGGGGCCGGGCGCACGGATTCAACTCGTTGTTGTTCAGTCGGTTAGCCCCACTCCCCTCAGGGCACCCCCCGACGGGATTCTAACGGACTCTCCCCGGCAACGCAACGGGTTTGCGGCTTCCCATTGCTATCTATCGTCGTTTTGGGGTATAATTACCGGTGTAAGGTTTGTGCCCTCGTGGCCGACCAAAGCCTCATTAGAAGGGGCGGTAGCGATTTGCACCCTGGACCGCCCGCAACAGCGTGCGCAACAACAGCGAAAGGGGCTCGGCGTGACTCCCAGGAAAATGATGCTAGCGATCCTGTTCGCCATGGCCGGAGGATCACTGCTGCTTGCGGCCGGTGCATCGGCCGAGCCGTGTCTCATGGTGTACCCAACCGGTCCGGCCGTTTACCATTACGATTCGGCCGAGTACTACACGGTCACCTACGGGCATCCCCTGTATGACCCGATGTTCGATCGAGGCGGAGAAGTGCTCCTCGAGTCCGGCTCCAACGAAATCCCTTACGACATCTATCAGATACCGAACCTCATCGGGTTCGAGGTTTCCATGGACGGCAGCGAGGGGTATTACTTCATGGGATCCACCTTCGATTTGGTGGTGGATGGGTTCAGCAATCAGCCTACGACGTATTCGAACATACTTCTCGTGTTCGTACCGGACCCGATATCGTGCGTTCCGATCATCACGGTCGACGGGAATCCCATCGTGGGGAAGACGTATCCGCTCGGGAGCCTGGTCGTTTCGACACCGACGGCATGGGGAAACAACTACTCCGACACGATCACCGTCCCCTTCACCTGGAGCGGGTGCTACGGGGTACGGATCTGGGCTTTCGACGACGAGAATCATAACGGCGTGAAGGACGGGGGCGAGTGTTTCACGGCGTTCTCTCATGATCTGACCGTCCCGGTTAAAGAACAGTCCTGGGGGAGCATCAAGAGTCTTTACGAATGACCCGACCGTAACGACAGCAGCCTATACTGAGTGGAGCGCATGCGGGTGACCCCGCGCTCTCGGGAGCGCGGGGTTCCTTTTTGCGGCGGATCCTCGGTGGGCGCTTCCCGATCCTCTGTGGACAACGCGGCTTTTCGGTGCTAATCTAACCATATGGTAAATCCGCAGATGACACCCGCCGAAAACCCCGATGCGCCCGGCCGCGAGGACGATCCCTCCCTCTGGGTCGATCTTCACGGAGACGTTCTTTATCGCTTCGCGCTTCTCCGTGTGAGGGACCCCGGCATCGCGGAGGACCTCGTCCAGGACACGTTTCTCTCCGCCCTGCGATCGGCCGCCGGCTTCAAGAACGAGTCGTCTCAGAGGACGTGGCTCGTCGGGATTCTCAAGCACAAGATCATGGACCATTTCAGAAAGGACACGCTGGAGATCCGCGAGGCCGACGTCGCTCCGTGGGAAGATGAAGACGACGCGGAGTACTTCGACCGCTTTGGCCATTGGAAACGCCCCGTCCACCCGTGGAAGGACTCGCCGGAACAGCTGCTTGAAAACAAGGAATTCTGGAAGGTTTTCCAGTCGTGCCTCTCGAGACTCCCCGAAGCCCACCGGCGGGCGTTCGCGCTGAGGGAGATCGACGGAACATCGAGCGATGAGATCTGCGAGATACTGTCCGTTTCGTCCGCGAATCTGTGGGTCATGCTCCATCGCGCCCGGTCGAGACTCCGGAAGTGTCTCGACGCCAACTGGTTCGGGCC
>CAZYCB010000540.1:0-16658 GCA_964645735.1 uncultured bacterium
CGCTCCACGCACCGTCGGACTCGAAGTGGAAGCGGACCTTCGTCGCGCCGTACGGCGACGTCACCGTCTCGGTGGAAGGTCCACCGGGATCGCCATTGGCCGGGCCGCTCGTGTAAGGGCCGGCGGCGGCGTTCACCCACACCGAGTTCGTCGGATCCCACCACTGAACGTACGTGAAGTCATACCCGGGCTCCGAGTCCCACATGATCGTGTAGGTCAGTGTGGCTGTGGTGAGGGTCGGGTTCAGGACGAGGTCCTGCGACCAGTTGTTGCCGTAGCCGGGCAATCCGGACCAGCCGCACCACGGATCCTCCGTCGTGGCCCACTGGCCGCACCACATCGACTGCGCGCCCGCAACGGCCGCGAAACCGTGGCAGCCGCCTGTCGTCGCCCCACCGTCGACGTGGAAGTATATCTTGGGTTGTGTCGACGCATCGTGCTCCGTCCAGCCCTGCGTCGTTGGGCCGCCGGAAGGGGTATCGAACTGATACCAGCACAGCACTGTCGTCGTGGCCGCCGCGGTCTGGAACATCGATTGGCCGATTTCCGTCGGATGGACCATCGGCATCGGCGCTTCGATGAGCTTGTACTGCGAGAACTTGCCCGGCGCGTTCTTTGCCGACGCGGAGCCGACACCGAGCAGGAGCCCCAAGACGAGGCACAGGACGATCGCGATCCTCACCTTCATGGCAGGACCTCCCAGGGGTTTGAAGGGAAACAAAGGAAAACGAAGCGGACGCCGGACGCAAGCGAACGGCGGCCATAAAGAGGCTGGTGGACAAATATAGCCACGACCTACCACCCGGTCAGGGGTCCGCTAACTCGGTGGCGTTGTGGAGGCGTCGTAACGTAGGTCGGCGGTACGTCAGCCCGTGGAAGGAGGCGGCCATGCGGCGAATTCTCTCGCGCACCTGCGCCGCGCTCACCCTCTACGGGATCGGCCCTCCGCGACGCTGCTGCAAGCGCACTAGATGTCTTAACGGCTGTATTATACCACAGATGGACTTACTTGCATAGATGGGAAGATCCGGCTGCCCGCTCACTCAGTCATGCCCCGATCGCGCGGGGCCACCACCCGATCACCGGGCCATGCCGACGTCAGCCGGCTCGTTAACCGGTGCGCCGTTCGAATCGAGAGGAGTCGCTTCGGCTCTTTCGATCATCGGCGTGAGCGTTGGCGCGAGGATTTTCAAGATCTGGACGGGAAGAGAACTCGTGAAACCGAATCGGGTGGACTCGGGACCCGACACATAGACGATCACGGTGCCGAAGAAGCGCTCTCCGATCATGAAGACGAACGTGGCCGTGCGGTTCTGAACCCACACGGAAGACGACGTGGGTCCAACTCCGAAAACCTCGTACTGATTGTCGCCCGTTCCCGTTTTTCCCCCGACGGGAATGACCGTTCCGTCTCTGCGGACGAAAGCGCCCCGCACGCGTACCGCCGTCCCGTTTTCCACAACGCCGATGATGGCCTCGCGCACGACCGACGCGATCTCCGGCCGCATGATCATCTCGGGCGAGGCGACCGCCGGCTGGAGCGTCGTCTCGTACGGTGTGCCTTCCGCGAACCGCAATCGCCTCGTCCGAACCGAGGGATACCGAATGCCGCCGCTCGAAATCACGCCGACGAGTTCGGCGAGCGCGGACGGGCGGTCGGCAGAGCTTCCTATAGCGGTGGCGTACGACGGCACGAGAGTTTCGAACGGGTACCCGAGCCGCTTCCATCCCTGGTGGATCTCCTCGAAGGCCTCGATCTCGAGGATCGTTCGGATTCGGTTGTCCTGTGCGTTCTTGCTTCTCGTCTTGAAAAGCCACGTGTACACATTCTGGCGCTCCTCCTGGCTCGCTTCGAAGAGTTCGCTCAGGAGCGCCCCCGGATGTCGGCGAAGATACGCGGCCGTCCACAGTTCGAGCGGATGAATCCTCGCAATGTACCCTTGATCGGCGAGGTTAAACGCGTCGGGCGAATACCGCTCGTAGTAGTCGCGCAGATCCTTGCCCTTGAGTTTCTCCTCGGGGAGCCTCGTTGTCATGAACCTTTCGAACGCGGCGAAGCTCGAGTCCGGGTTCTGCTGGCGGTAGATCATCGCCAGACGCGATGGAACAGCCGATACTTTCTGCGCGATCTCCTCGAAGATCTCGTCCGGCGCCTTCTCGCGATACTCGCGGTAGAAGCGAACCATGAACTTCCGGCTCTCGTAATCGGCGAAACGCGTGAGAAGCTCCCTGCGGGCGGGGTCCTTCGAGTCTGCGAGGATTCGAGCGGTCGATCCTGGCACCTGGAACATGTAGTACTGAACGATATCCCGCATGAGACGGATGAACACGAGGTTGACGGACCGGTGAAATCCCGCTCGAACCGCAAAAACGCGGTTGTCGTCCTCCTCTTCGAAATTGGAGAAGACGTGCAGGCCTCCTCCCGTGAAGAACCCCTGCCTCGGGTCCGCGGAGTACCGGC
This sequence comes from uncultured bacterium, assembly GCA_964645735.1. GTDB lineage: Bacteria > Krumholzibacteriota > Krumholzibacteriia > WVZY01 > WVZY01 > CAZYCB01. Next base: position 2,462 of record CAZYCB010000540.1, read on the forward strand.
GTTCCATCGCCGCGCCGAGCATCGCCGCGAGACTCCTGTCCTTCGCGCCGCGAAGGTAGTCGATGGCCCACTCGGTTAGATTGTCGGCTTCGGGAACCGGGATCTTCTTCAGCTCGTCCGCGGGGAGCGACACGTAGCGGTCGTGCAGGTCCGAGATGATCTCGAGATACGTGACGAGCGTTCTGAGCTTGGCGGTGGACCCGAGCTCGAGCTTCGTTCCCTCGTTGATGTTGAGCGGCTGATCGAAGTTGTCCGTCTGGATTCGCAGGACGTCTGCGTCCCCCACGTGTTCGTAGAGCGTGAAGCTGCAGACGACACCCGCGGCATCGGGACGATCCAACAGTCTCTCCCCGACGAGGCCGGCGGACTGAAGATACGCGGGATCGCGAAGCCGCTTGAGTTCGGCGGTTACCTTGTCCAGAACGCTCTTGTCGAGCGTGCTCTCGACCTCGAGGTCGAGACGGTCGAGGTCGTACAGCCTCTCGACGCCGAGGAGCTTCAGAAGGTGGATCCGTACGCCTTCGACCGCTTTGAGCCGGGAGGTCTGAGATCGCCGCCTCTCGGGCGCCTTGCGGCGAAGCTCCGGTCGCGCCTTCAGCGCGGCGTCGCGGATCTCGTCGGGTATCACCTGTGCGTCGGCGAGAAGCAGAAGGTACGCATCCGTGAGGGAAAAGAGCGCGTCGGGGTCCGATACGAGATAATACGCGGGCCTGCGGTGAGCGAGAAAAAGGCTCAACACCTGACGGTACGCAGCCGCTTTGTCGGCGACCCGCTTGGGGGCAGTGACGTCCGTCGGTGTCAGGAGGAGGCGATTGACCCGATCGGCATCGGCTCCGTACCACGCCCACAAGCCGTCGAGGAGCCCGTAGACTTCGCCGTACCCGGCGATCGCGGCAAGGGGCACGGTGTTGATGTAATCGAGAACGATGCGGCGCCGGGCCTCCGTCGTCTCCGGCCCGTCGAGATAGCTCCGGCACGACGCCGAGATGACCTGCCGAACCTTGTCCTTGACGGAGGATGTGCGGCCGCTCGGCGAATGCCGGTACTTCTCCATTTGCGTGGCGAGCGTACTGCCTCCCGCAGGTCTGGAATTGTCGACGCTCGTCCGCACGAGCTCGACGACGCTCTTGACCAGGCGGTCCCATTCCACGGCGGGATTCCAGTAGGGACGCTGGGTGTCCATCATTTCACGGTTCTCGATGAAGAGCAGTGTGTTGAGAACGAGTTCGGGAATGGAGTCGTACGCCGCGTAAAACCTCTCGGGAATGCGGAACGCGTAGGCGAGTTCTCCTCCATCGGCGAGGATCGAAAGCCCGGCACGGCTTTTCTCCTTGTAGAGGGGAAAGAGCCCCGAGTCCACCGCGTCGAACATTTTCTCGGACATGCGCGCCTGGGACTCCACGCTGTAGCCCTGGCTCTCGAGGTTCTCCACGAAAGCGGGTATCCGCACGTAGCCGAGTCTCTCGTCGTAGGGTCCCGCGGTGGGGAAGAGGATCACGGGGTTTCGCCCGGGACCGACCGAGTAGGTCATGCCGTGGGTGAAGCGCGAGAACACACGCGACTGCACCCATGAGGTTCGTGTCTCCCAGACGACGAATGTGGAAACGCCCGCAGCGAGAACGAGGTAGAGCGGCAGCACGCGAATCCATCTGGGCACGCGGCTCGTGTGGGCCGGGATGACGAGGAAATCGCTTCGAAGCGACTTGCTCATGTGCGATACGCGAGAGAGCAAGTTGACCCCGACATTGTCGGACGCGCGTTTCACACGGACCCCTTCCGGGCGATGTGAGTTGAATACTTCGTTCGCCGGTGTGGCCGGGCTGGACGGGGGGATCCCATTCCGTGGAGCAACCCTCGTGCCGCCGGTCTCGCGGCGTCCCCGAGCAGCACAGAGGCTAAAGCCGCAGTGCGAGCTTTGCCTTGGGCCCGAGTGCGCGGTAGATCGCTTTGGCGTCCTCCTGGGACACCGCAACCTCGATCCGCATCTGGTGCTGCGGGAGCTTGGAGTGAACGACGGCCAGAACGGCCTTCTTGGCCTGCTCGTAGTCTTCTTTGAGGCGAAGCCGAGAGGCCCGCTTGGACCCCTCCCGGGACGGCTTCTCGAATTGTCTCACCGAGAGCGCGAGATTGCCGTCGAAATAAAACGTGAAAAACACATCCAACGTATCCGCGGGGACCGGTTGGGCAGCGATCTTCATAGCTTCGATAGTGTCCTTCGGCGCCTCCGTAACGCGGATCGGCTCTTTCGGAATGGTCGCTTCTTCGCGTTGAACGACGAGCGGCTTCGACAGCCGGCTGCGCCAGTCGCTGCGGTTCTCCATGAGGCGTATGGCGCGGCTCACCTGGATGCGGTGGATCTTGCAGCTTCTGACGGGAACGCCCCGGATGTCCAGGCTCGCGACGCTGTCGACGAGATCCACCGCGAGACCGATGGCCTCCAGCTTCGCGAGCTCCACGCGCGCGTTCCAGAACGCTTCGTCGCGTCGGAGGCTCGAGAGCTGCTCGTCCTTTTCACGGGCGGCGGAATCGCGCGACTCGGTCGCCGGACGCTCGACGCCGGCCTTCGGTTTCGTTTCGTGTTTTCGAGAGAGCCGCCCGGCAGGCTGAGCGACAAACAAGACGAACGCGGCTATCGCGGGGATGACGGCCACGCACACCAGGGCGATCGCTCCGATCACGTGGAGGATACGTGCACGCCTTCCCGTGCGGGCGGCCTTGCGGCCTGCGTCGTCTCTCATATTGTTTTCCGTTACAGGATTCATCTCACGTCGAGACGGCGGGCCGGCCGCCGTTGGTCATTCGCAATCGATCGTTCTCAATAGATGAAGACCGCGGATCCCACGGCCATATTCTTGTAAATGACTTCGAGATCTGGATCGTCGAGCCGCACGCATCCGTGCGTCACCGGCATTCCCAGAAGACGTTTGTAGAGCGTTCCGTGGATGAGGTAGCCGTGTCCGAGATGAAGGGCGTAGTCGCCCAGAACGCCCGTCTCGAAACGCTCGCGTGCGCCGACCGGCGGCACCGGGAGCCCTTCCTCGATGAACGCCCAATCAGGTTTGTGCCAAACGGGCGACTCTTCCTTTTGTTGGACGAAGAGCCTTCCCCGGGGCGTGCTGAACACCCACTGTCTGCCGTCTCCCGCCTTGAGGAGGACGTAGCTTCCCGTCGAGCAGACTCCCCGGCGTATCAGTTTGCCGCCGGACATGAGGGTGTACTGGTTGTTCGATGTATCCACGATGAGATAGGGCCTGCGGGGCGCGAAGGACACGTGCTGCTTCTGCAGATTCCGGACACGCGTCTTCAGGCGCGTGATATCCGCCGACGCATCTTTGGCGTGCGCGGCCTCGACACGGGGCCCCGGCAGGACGGCCAGCGTCCACTCGCGAAGCGTGGGCGCGAAGAAAATGACGAGCGCAAGAAGAATAAGAGAAACGAGAATCGCGGGGACGAACCTCGGGATGTGGATGCGCGGCGTGAAAAGGAGCTTAAACGCGCCGCCGATCCGCGCGAAAAACCTGCGGACCCACCCTTTCCGTTCGGGGGGCGTTCTCGTTGCGAACGGCCGGTTCACTGTATTTTCCGCCATGATCGTCTTTTCCGGCGCGCGTCATCCGTCTCAATGCCCGTTTCCGTTGCGCGCATGACCATTTTTCGCGAGGGCGTTCGAATCGAGGGCGCCGACGATCGTTACCGGAGTGCCGACACCCGCGACCTCGAACACACGGTCCATGTGATCGTTCCGCAGAGCCACGCACCCTTCGGTCCAGTTCTCGCCCCGCCCCCCATCGCCGTGGATCTCGATGACTCCGCCGATTCTCGCACCGGCGGAGAGATGGCCCTGCCGCTTGGCCTCGCGGAACCACTTCAAATCTGCTTCGTTCGGGTAGTCTATTTCAAGGGCCCTGTGATACTTCGTCGCCCCCGGGCCCTTTTTCTTGCGGACATGGTAGCGGCCTTCGGGCGTGGCCTTGTCGCCTCTGCTCTGTTTGTCGCCGATCCAGTTCGCGCCGAGCTCGATCGGATATTCCGCGCTCAACCGCCCGGAACGGTACACCTTGCACGAGCGGCCCATCTTATCCACGACGATCGCGACCGCACCTGCACTGGCCGACCAGGAGATCGTTTCCTTTGCCCACTGCCGCCACTGCGACAGGTTGGCCATGTAATCCACGAGGAATTTCTCCGAGCTCTTCGCGGCGTGATCGATGAGTCTGTCCGCCTCCTGTATCCGCGATGTCGCCTTGATGTAGTCGCCGCGACCGAAAGCGGACCGGCTCTCCTTGACGAGGACTTCCGCCTTCACGACGGCTCGTCTGAGCGATCCTTTGATAGGGACGTCGTCATAGTAGGACCAGAAGGCCTGGACCTCACTGGCGACCCGGCTGATGCGCGAGGAGGAGAAGGATTTGAGAGAGTCCCTCACCGCAATGCCTCGCCGTTCGGCGAGTTCGGCGCGCCGTAAGGCGTCGAGGGACAACTTCCTCGTTTTAGCGAAGTTCCGGCGTGGGCTCCATTTCAGATTCTCCATCTGCCAGGCGAATCTCGCCTCCTCGAGACGCGATTCTGCCCCGCGGAGGATATTCGGCGCGTACTGGGAAGCCCCTGCCTTCCTCGCATGGCTGACGGAGATCCGGGCCTTTTCGTAAGCGGCCACAGGCGGTTCCTCGGCGGTGATCATGGCGACCGTTGCGGCGGCCGCCGCGAGAACACCGAGGACACACAGCGTGATGATTATTTTCCAGCGTCGACGTCTTCTCAGAAACCAGCCAAGGATGCCGCGATCAAAGATGCTCAACCTCTACCTCGCCCATTTCAAAAGGTCGACTAAGCAGAAGCCCCAGCCCACTGGCTTTTTTGGCCCGCGGACTGAGGCTTCCAAATGTCAAGAACTAGCGCTTAACCCGCTTTCTTGATGCCCATCTTCTTTTCGATGGCGGCCTTGAGTTCTTCATTGATTGCCTGGATCTTCTCCAAGCCGGCCTTCGCCATTTCGCGAGCGCCGATGAAGTCTTCCTTGGCCATTGCATTCGCGACCTCGGTCGCCGTCATCTCTACCGCGGCCACGTCAGTCTTGATGCTTTCGAGGGCAGCTGCGCCTTCCTTGCCGCGCGGGGCCTGCTGAATGAGAGTCTTCGCCTCGGCGACGGCTGCTGTCATCTGTGTCACCATGTCTTCGGCTTCAGCCTTGATGCGTGCCTTGTTGGCAACTGCCTGCTGAGCGGACGACCGGGCGATCGACGCCGCGGCCGTGAGCTGAGCCTCGGCCTTGGTGTACTTACGCGTGAGCGCAAATTTGGAGTTCTGCTTCTCGATCTCTGCCATGGCGGCATTGAGCGAGTCCTGCGCCGCTTTGTACTGTTCCGGCGCGTACTTCTCGACCTCTGCCACCTGGACCGAATCCAGGACGGACCGCACTGCTGTCATTTGCTCTTGCGGCGCCTTCGCGCAACCAAAAGCGAGGACGAGCAGGGCCGTCAGACAAACGGCATAACGAAACGTCTTGTTGTGCATGCGCTTACCTCCCGTGGGCTCGGGTCCTCACGGGACCCCAAGCTAAAAAAAATGCACAGCCGATCACGGCTACGCCCATCGTCTACCCGTACCCACACAGGTAGTAGATTGATCGTTGAACGCGAGAATAGGGGCCCGCGTAGAGGATTGCAAGGGATTTTTTTGACCCTCTCGCCCGAGTGGGCGCGGGACCTCGGCCAGCCGGGTCCGACCGGGCGGTTCCCCCTTGGGGCGCCAGCGGCGCTGGGGGTCGAGGGGCACGGCCAGCCGAAAGACCTCCGTATATCCGGCTAACTGCATAAATGGCATAGAGTTCGTTAGTGTGCTCTGGAGGGTGTTAAGATTGCCAAAGATGGGCGTATTTCGTGCCGCTCCCGGTATTGAAAAGGACGGCGGTCTCGCCGCGGCCCATCCAGCCGGCCCTGCGAAGGGCAAGAAAAGCGGCGACCGCGGCGCCGCTTTCGGGGGAGACGAAAATCCCTTGCGTCTTTCCGACGAGGTTCGCGCCGTCTATCATCGCGCTATCGCTGACGGCGATGGCGGTGCCGCCGCTTTCGCGGAGCACGCGGAGCATGAGAAAATCGCCGACGGCTGCGGGCACGCGCAGCCCGTCCGCGATCGTCCGCGGCGTTTCCCAAGGCTCGGCGAACTCGGCACCTTTCTCGAACGCCCTCACGATGGGGGCGCAGCCCTCGGGCTGAACGGTGACCATCCGCGGGCGCTTCGGTCCGATCCATCCGAGCGATTCCATCTCATCGAACGCCTTCCACATTCCCACAAGTCCGGTCCCGCCGCCCGTGGGATAGATGATCACGTCGGGAAGCGTCCAGTTCATTTGCTCGGCGATTTCGTACCCCATCGTCTTCTTGCCCTCGAGACGGTAGGGTTCCTTCAGGGTGGACATGTCGAAGCGGCTCGACGCCGCGGCGTCCTTGGCCGCCGCGCGGCCGCAATCGGTGATCACTCCATCGACGAGCGCGATGTGGGCTCCGAGAGCGCGGCATTCCGCGATGAAAGGCAGGGGGACGTCTTTCGGCATGTACACGTGGGCCTCGAGACCGGCGAGCGCGGCGTAAGCGCTCATCGCGCACGCCGCGTTTCCCGCCGAGGGTATCGAGAGCGCCGGAGCTCCTAATTCGAAGGCGCGCGACACGGCGACCGCGAGCCCCCTTGCTTTAAAGGATCCCGTAGGATTGCAGCCTTCGTCTTTTATGAAAAGGTTCTCGGCCCCGATGTGGTTCGCGAGGCGAGAGGCGTAGACGAGCGGCGTGACCCCTTCTCCAAGCGTGAGTGCGTACCGGGGGTCGCGAACAGGGAGAAGCTCGCGGTACCGCCACAGATTGGCGGGCCTCGCCGCGAGGTCCCCGCGCGCGACACTCTGCCGCGCGGCGGCGAGATCGTAGCGGGCGAGAAGCGGACGCTGGCACCCGGGGCAGAGATTCTGGAGCCTGTCCGCGTCGGCCGTTCTATGACACAGGGAACACTCGAGATGGGTGAGGAAGTTCATGGGCATCGGTTCGGGAGGCACCGCGGGGGTTCACCCCCCCCGTTTCATAAGGGGTTTCGTTCCGCATCGCCCGCCAGCGTCAGTCCCCCTTCTTCATACGGGGCTCGTTCAACGTACGCGCCACGTTTGCCGTCAGCGACCTCGGGGCGATGCGGCCGCTCATGGCGAGGAGCTTGTTTCGCCATCCCACCACGACGACCGTCTTGTTTTTCTTCATACCTGCGTAGCCTGCTCGGGCCACGGTCGCGGGATCCATCGTCATCCCCTTGCCGAAGAGAGAGCTTTTCTCCGCCCCGGCCCTCTTGCTGAATTTCGTCCTCGTGGGTCCGGGACATATCACGGTCACCCTGACACCCGTTCCGCGGAGTTCGTTCGCGATCGCCTCCGAGAACGACACGACGAACGCCTTCGTGGCGTAGTAGACCGCCATGAACGGACCGGCCTGGTAGGCAGCGATGGACGCGATATTGACGATCCGGCCGCGTTTGCGCGCGATCATCTGAGGGAGGAAGAGGCGCGTGAGATGGGCGAGCGACGTCACATTGAGCTGTATCATCTGAAGCTGGTCGTCGAGCGGCAGCTTGTGGAATGGCCCCAGCGATCCGAACCCCGCATTGTTCACCAGGATTCCGATATCGGCCGACGCCTTTTTCACTTCCTCGAAGAGCGCGTCGGGGGAGCCGGGCACCGAAAGATCTCCCTCGAAGACGACGCAGTGGATGTGATGCGCCTCCTTGAGTTCTCTGGCCACCTGCTGAAGCTTGGCCCCGTCCCGCGCGACGAGCACGAGGTTGTGACCGTCCCGCGCAAAGAGCTTGGCGAGCTCGTAGCCGATCCCGCCTGACGCGCCGGTGATGAGCACCCTCTCGTTGGGGACGCGTTCCTCTTCCCAGACAAAAGTCTTGCCCGCGTCCGTCGTTCGTTCGTCTTGCATTCGTTAGTCCTTCCCCCGATCGAGCTTCGCCTTGAGTCCCTCGATCTCCCTGGCGATCGCGTTCGATTTCATATCGAGACCGAACAGATACAAGAAAATGGAAATCCAAACGACGGCAAACGCCGCAAAAAGCCACTGCATCGGCATCTCTCCTTGCTTCATCCGGCCTGTTCAAGCCTGTCCTGCAACTCATCCGCCTCTTCGCGAAGGCGCTGAATCTTCAACCGGAGCCTGAGAAGCAGGAGAAAGAGCAGCGTGAATGACCCCAGGCAGACGAGAAGCGTAGCGAGCATCGGCGGCTCGAGTCCCGAGTCTCCTCCGCCCGACATCACGGGCTGCGGGTGCTGTGTCCGCCACCAGCGGATCGAGAAATAGACGAGGGGCACATCGATGAATCCGACGACGCCGAGAACGGCCGAGAACGTCGCCCGCCTCTCCGGGTCCGGCATGTAGTGCCTGAGCATCAAATACGCGACGTATATGAGCCAGAGGACGAGCGTGAGCGTGAGCCTCGCGTCCCACGTCCACCACACGCCCCAAGCGGGCTTCGCCCAAATCGGACCCGTGACGAGGACGAGCGTGCAGAAGAGCACGCCGATCTCGGCAGAGGCGGCCGAAATATTGTCCCAACGTTTGTTTCTGCGGACCAGATACGCCAGGCTGAACACGAACACGAGCAGAAAGGCGAAGAAGGCTACCCAGGCCGACGGAACGTGGAAATAGAAGATCCGCTGGACGTCTCCCATCGTCGCCTCGGTCGGTGCCCAGAGGAACGTCATGTACAGGCTCGCGACCATCGATACGAGCGCAAGCCCGGTGAGCAGAACCCCCCACTTGTCCCGCGCCATGTTCATCGTCATTCCTGGAGGATGTGGCCGAAGGTCAAGAACGATACGGTCACGAAGATCACGTCATAGACTACCAGAAGGCGCATCCAAAAGGAAGGGTCGGTATCCGCCCCGAGGGCGTACGCCGTGGCCTCGACCGCGGCGATGAGCACGGGAACGGTAATGGGAAGGAGCAGGATCGGAAGGATCACTTCGCGCATGCGCGTGTGAACGGCCATCGCCGAGATGAGAGTCCCCACCGACGAGAAGCCCACCGTACCGAGAACGACCACCGCGAGGAGATACGGGAGCCTCCCCGTGATGTCCACGTTGAAAAAGACGGCGAAGAGCGGGAGCAGCATGATCTCCGTCGTGAGCATCGAAATCGTGTTCGCGATGCACTTGCCCAGGTAGATCCCGCCGCGGTCCACGGGGACGAGCTGGAGGCCCTGAATGCAGTTCTCGTCGCGTTCGAGCGCGAAAGAGCGGTTCAGCGAGAGGACGCCGCCGAAGGCGAACGAGATCCACAAGAACCCCGCGCCCATCTTCAGAGCCTCTTCCGTCGTCAAATCCAGCGTGAAATTGAAGATCACGAGCACCATGAGGGAAAAGACGAACGACGCGCTGAACGCCTCTTTCGTCCGAAGCTCGATCTTGAGGTCTTTCCAGAGGATCGTCGAGATGGCGCGCCACATGGGTACTCTACTCCTCTAGCCGCCGAGGATCCGGCGGTACTCGTTCTTGAAATCGTCGAGGGTCATCTCCCGTGGGGAGATCTCCTTCGCGACCGTTCCCTTGTCGAACACGACGACGCGGTCCGCGTGCGTCCACCCGCGGTCGATGTCGTGCGTGACCATGACGATCGTGCCGCGCGATCGCTTGAACCCCGCGAGAACCTCCTCGAGGATCTCGGAGGCGCGCTCGTCGAGCCCCGTGAACGGCTCGTCGAGGAGAAGGACGCTCGGCTCGTGTATGAACGCGCGGGCCAGCGAGAGCCGCTGTTTCATCCCGCGGCTCAAAGCGCTCACGAGCACGTCGGATTTGGCCTCGAGACCTACTCTCTGAATCATCCCGGCGACCTTTCGGTCCCTGTCGGGAACGCCGTACATGCGGGCGTAGAACGAGAGGTTGTCGCGAACGGTGAGGTCCTTGTAGAGAAGGCTATCGTGAGAGACGAAACCGATCTTTCTCCGCGTGCCCTCGTCGGCGCTCTTGAGGTCCCTGCCCTCGAGAAGCACTTCGCCCGTGTACGACGTGACGATCGAGGAAACGATCTTCAAAAAGGTCGTCTTGCCCGCGCCGTTTCTCCCCACGATGGTGAGAAATTCCCCCTCGGGGACGGCGAGCGAGAGCGATCGCAAAGCGGTGAAACGGCCGAACGTTTTCGTGAGGTCGCGGGCGAGGAGGAGCGGGGCGTCAGCGCTCATTGGCTATCCCTTCGGGATGTCCCCTTGGGGGGCGTCCCTTTCCGCTCCCGATCGGCTCTGGATTTCTTGGGTCCGAATCTCTCGATGTGGTAGGTGATCCGCGAAAGCCGCTCCACGAGATCGGCTCGTGTTTCTCTGTAGAACTGTTCGGGGATCGTTGCCACCTCGATAAGATCGTCGAGCCTCGCGACGCTGTTGAGGAGCGAGCCGCGGTAACGTGCGAGCGACGCGATGTCGTCCTCCCCAACCAGGGGAGATTTTGCCGCATACGAGAGCACGAGGACAAGCAATAGCGTGAACCCCGCGATCAACGCGACGGTGGCGCTCACCCCGAGGTTCCGCAGGGTCACGATCTCGTGTCCCGTGTCGCTTCCCGTCTCGCCGCTCTCCTGCCGGTCCGGCGCGGCGCGGCCGAACTTTGCCTCTCCCCCGCGGAATCGAAGCGCGAGGGCCGCCGCCCGGGGGAGCGACGTCAACCGGTGCGCCCGGAAGCCTCGGACCTCCTCGAGCTTGCCCAGGTCGAGCGTCGGGCTCGTCAACTCCATCGTCGAGTCTTCCGTCATGACGACCGCTTCGTCGAGCGCGTACTGGAGGGGCTCCACGTACGTGTATCCGCTCTCGGGGTACGCGACGTCGAACGAGACGCCGAGCTGCGTGTCTCCGGGTTTGAACGGATAGTCGATCGTGTACACGCCGGCGGTATTCGTCGGATGAGGAGTGACGGGAATGGGTACTCCGATCGAATTGACGAAGAGAGACGTGATCTGCAGGCGGTTCTCGGGAATGTAGAGCCTGAACCCCGCGCCTTCGCCGGTGACGGTTTTCGGCGGGGCCGACTTGTTCGTCACGAAAAAGATCCGGTCGACGGAGAGCGTATCGTTCGACCGCCGCGCCATGAGATGGGGGAGCGACACGCGGACGTCGTCCCACGCGGGGGTCGTGTCGTAGACCTCGATCGTCGTTTCGGCGCTCTCTCCCTCGGGCTTGAAGATCTCGGTGTAGGTCACGCCCTCGTAGGTCACCTGGAGGAGGAACATCGTGATCTTGTCGTCGACGTTCGGCGCGGCGAAATTCCCCTGGGCGTCCGTCTGAATCTCGTTCTCCGTCGCCATCCCGTGACGCGGATCCACGATGACGACTTTCGCGAGCGCGACGGGTTTTCCCGTCGTCCCGTTCGTCACCTTGCCGCGGATCTCGCGCGCGTCGGCGCGCCCGGCGGCGAGCGCGAGGACGATCAGAATCGCCGCGGCCCAGGCGAGCCCGCGGCTACTTGGTGCGTCTTCTCGATCGCACTTCATTCTCGATGAGATCCACAATCTCTTGCCTCGCTTTGAATCTCTCCATCGCCCTGGCAACGTCTTCCATTTCGCTCGCGTACCCGTCCTTGAGCGCCGCGTAGTCCTCGCTGGAGAGCTTTCCCATCTGGCGCTCGAACTCGAGCTCCCGCATGTTCTCCTCGATGCGCGCCTTCTTTGCGGTGAGGTAGTTCAGCTGGTTCGCGTTCCCCAGGTCGACGGCGTCCTCGCCGAGAAGATCAGGGCGGACGAACAGCGGGCGCGCGATGAACGCGACAACTCCGGCAGCGACGATCACGATGGCGACGTACTCCATCCGGATTCCCCCCTTACTTCCTGTCCGCCGCGGTGAGGAGCCTTTCGAGGGCCCTTCGCTCGCGCGATGTCCGCCCCGCTGCGGCGTCGGGGAGGATGCAGACGATCGTCCCGAGCCCCATGACGATGCCGCCGAGCCAGAGCCAGCTCACGAGCGGGTTGACGTAGATCTGAATCACCGCTTTCCCGGTATCCTCCGTGATCCCCGCGAAGACGGCGTAGATGTCCTCCCGCAGCGTGCTTCGCATGGCGACCTCCGACGTGGACTCCTCGCTTGCGGTGTATACGCGCTTCTCGGGGTAGAGAACCGTTACCGCTCTGCCGTTCTTGGTCACCGCGAGCTTGGCCTCGAGGAGGTAGTAGTTCGGCGTATCCTTTTCCACGATGTTCTCGCAGAGAAAGGTGTAGCCGCCGGCGGAGAGCGAGTCCCCTTTCGCCACTTCGCCCGATGTCTCCCGGTTGAACGCGGCCCCCGCGAAGCCGACGAACATGAGCACGATGCCGAAATGAACCACGTACCCGCCGTAGCGCCGCTTGTTCTTGGCAACGAGACGGACGAGCGCCTGCGCGAAGGGCTCCGCGCGGGCCCTCATGCGGGCCGAGACGCCGCGGACAAACTCGATCACGATCGTCGATGTGACGAACACCGCGAGGAAGAACGCAACGAGAGGCGCGCCTCCGCGCACACCGGCGATCATGAGAACGACCGTGACCGCGATGCTCGACGCGAGAGGCCAGATGAAGTTCTTGGACAGACTCTTGAACGAGGTCCTCCGCCACGCGAGAAGCGGCGCGACGCCGGTGAGAAAGAGGATGAAAAGCCCCAGCGGCACGTAGATCCGGTTGAAGAACGGCGGACCGATCGTGATCTTCTCGCCCCCGAGAGCCTCGGAGAACACGGGGTACAGCGTTCCCCAGAAAACGGCGAAGCACGCGCAGAGAAACACGAGGTTGTTGAAAAGAAAGCTCGCCTCGCGGGAGACGATCGAGTCGAACGTGCTCTCGCTCTTGAGATAGTCGAGGCGCGAGAGAATGAGGAGAATCGCTCCAGCGCCTGCGAGCGCGATGAAGCCGATGAAAAACGGGCCCGACTCCGATGACGCAAACGCATGGACGGAGGACACCACGCCGCTTCGCGTGAGGAACGTGCCGAAGATACAGAGGAGGTACGTCGCCACGATGAGCACGACGTTCCACGCTTTGAGCATGTTCTTCTTTTCCTGAACGATCGCGGAGTGAAGAAACGCCGTTCCTGTGAGCCACGGCATGAACGAGGCGTTCTCGACGGGGTCCCACGCCCAGTAGCCGCCCCAGCCGAGCTCGACGTACGCCCAGCGCGCGCCGAGGATGATTCCGATCCCGAGGAACCCCCACGCGATGAGCGCCCACCGCCGAATGAGAGTGACCCACGCGTTTCCGAGCTCACGCGTGATGAGGGCGGCGATCGCAAACGCGGCGGGAATCACGAACCCCACGTACCCGATAAAGAGGATCGGCGGATGAATCACCATGAGCGGGTGCTGGAGAAGCGGGTTCAATCCCCGTCCGTCCTCCGGGACGAACGGCGCCGGCGCGGCGTCTCCCGTGTGAACGACGCCGAGACGGGAGAACGGGTTCTCGATGAAATTGTTGAGAAGGAGAAAGAAGAGAAGCGTGATCGCGATGATTCCCTCGGCCACGACGACGAGGTCGCTCCTGCGGCGGCGGTTCTGAAACGTCACGATCGCCGCGAAGATCGCGAGGATCCACGTCCACAGGAGAAGCGATCCCTTCTGCCCGCCCCAGAGCGCCGCGAGCTTGTAGTAGATCGGCAGATCGCGGTTGCTGTACTGCGCGACGTACTCGATGTTGAAATCGCTCGCCGCGAAGAGATAGAGAAGAGCCGCTATCGAGAGCGTTACGAGAAAGAAGGACGCGTACAGCGCATGTTCCCCGGACTTGACGATGTCGCGCCGGCCGGTCCGCCATCCGAAGAAAAGGGCGAGAATCGCATAGAAGGATACGGAAAGGGCGAGGGTGAGAGCGAGATTGCCGAAATTCGCCATTCAGTTCCTTGGTGACGACGTGCGAGTTTTGGGACCGACCCCTAGCGCGGCGACGCTGCGGCCGTGCCCGAGGCGTACTTCGATTTGTATTTCGACGCGCACTTGGCCTGGATTTTTTTCGCTTCGAATGTGCCGTCTCCACGGACTTTTCCCTCGCACACCGCCTCCGCGCCGTCCTTGAACGTATCGGGCACAGGCGAGCGGCCCGTGTAGACGCAGGGAAGAACGAGATCGTTTTGCGTGAGGCGGAAGTAGACCTCCTCGCCGCGCCGCTGAACCGAGCCGTCGGCAACGATCCCGGCCACCTTGATCCGTTTGCCGTAAGCCTGGTCG
>CAZYCB010000541.1:0-1988 GCA_964645735.1 uncultured bacterium
TGATCGATGACAGGCCGGGAACCGCTGACGGCGCCGCCGAGTTCCTTGGCCAGATCTTCCGCCAGCTCGATGTTCTCCTGGTTCTGCATCCCGCGTCCCACCGAGATCAAAACGTTCATCTGCGTGATGTCGACTTCGCCCGTGTCGGGCTCGATGTAGCTCTTGAACTTCACCCTCGGTTCCCCGGGGACGATCGCCGCTTCCTCGACGGGCGGTGCTTTTTCGACGCGGCCTTTGTCGGCCGGCCGCGCTCCAGGAAGAATCCCGAAAATCGCCGCTCCGTCGGGAGCCATCGACGCCTGCATCTTTCCACCGTAGAGAAGGCACTTCGCGCGCAGTGTGCCGTCCACCGCTTCCACATTCTCGCAGAAGTTCACGAAGGGCATGTGAAGCTGCGCGGGAAGCGAGCCGACGATATCCCACGACACGTTGGTCATCGGAACGAGAACGGTCCGCGGTTCCTTCTGCTTGGCCAACTGGGTCAGCACCTCTCCGTAGGCTTCGGGGCTCGCATGGGCGAGGGATGCATGCTGCACGAGCAGCACGCTGTCCGCGGCGCCGAGCGATCCAACGAGTCCCTTGACGGCATCTCCCAGGAGCACGCACTGAACGGGTGCTCCGAGAGCGTCTCCCAGCTCTCTCCCCAGAGCCAGCACCTCGTAGGTCGCCTCGGAGATCTTCCCTTTCCATTGCTCGGCCAACACCCAAATGCTCTGTGCCATGTCGGAAACCTCCTTACAGCAACCCGCGCTCGATCAGAATGTCGCAGATTTTCGTCGCGGCCTCTTGCGGAGAGCCTTCGATCATCACAGCGCGCCCCGCCGCTTCGGGCTTTCTCATCTCGAGAATATTGACGCTGGGCGCCGGCGCTGCTGCGGAAACGGCAACCGTTTCGATCTGCGCCGACTTCATGACCGCCCGCACTTTCGCCACGGGGACATACCGCGGCGGTTTCTCTGCGGCCTGTATGCCCAGAACGGCCGGCATGGGAACGTCGAACTCGCCCCTCACTCCTCCCGCGAACTCTCGTATGACCGTCGCTCGTGCTGCGGAGGGGTCCGCGTCCACTTTCGTTACGAGACCTAGATAGGGGAGCTTGAGCTCCTGGGTGAGAAGCGGCGCAACCTGGCCGTCCAAGTCGTCGATCGCCTGGCATCCGGTGAGGATGAGGTCCGCCGGCAGGGCGCCCGGCACGGAAGGCAGCACTTGTGCGAGGACCGATGCCACGTTTCGAGTCGTCAACCCTTTGCCGGCCCCCGTGATCTTGACCGCGCGGTCAACGCCCTTTGCCACTGCGGTGAAGAGTACCTCGTCGATTTCAGGGGCCTCCAGCGCGAGCGCCGTTACTGTCCCGCCGTGACGTTCCTTCAATAATAGGGCTTGCTCGAGCGCATGGTTGTCGCTCTCGTTGATGATCAGACGGAGAAACTCGCTGTCGAGCGATTTCCCGTCGGAAGCCACTTCGAGTTCCTCGATGACGTCGGGCACCATCCTCAGGATGATCAGGATCTTCATCTGTCGTCCTTTCCTTCTTGCCGGTCCGCTCTGCGTATCGGTTTCTCGCCGCGGGATCGCGTCGAGACTGCCCACTCGTGACGGCGGTCGATTTCCAGTCTACTCGATGGTCTCGGCGAGGAGCTCCGCCACATCCCTGACGATCATTTTGCTGTCTCCGCCGACGACCTTGAGTGCGTCTTCGAAACGCGAAATCTCGTACGGACACGAGACGGCCAGGACATCGGCGCCCGTGGAGAGCGCTTCCTTGATTCGCCGCTCCGAGAGCCTCTCGAACCCTTTGGTCTTGTAATAGGTGTCGAGCCACATCCCGCCGCCCCCGCCTCCGCAGCAGATCGAGTTGACGCGGTTGTGCGTCATCTCGACCAGCTTGACTCCCGGGATCGATTCGAGAATCGCGCGGGGCTCGTTGTAGTACCCGTTGTGCCGGCTCAAACAGCACGAGTCGTGATACGCCACCGTGTAGTCGATCT
>CAZYCB010000542.1:0-4464 GCA_964645735.1 uncultured bacterium
TTCAGGCGGCTCGTCCGGGCTCTCGGCGTGTTCGATTCCGGCGAACGGACGACGCTCGCCGCGACGCTCGGGACCCGCAAGCTCGGGGCCGTGGCGCGGATCGTGGGGGTGTGACGGCACCGGTGAGAAACCTGCTCATGATCGTTCCTTTTTTCCCGCCGAACGCGGGGGGCGGTGTCTACCGTCCTCTCGGGTTCGTGAAGTACATCGAAAAGTGGGGGTGGCAGCCCACCGTCGTCACCATGGCGGCGAGATCGTACTGGATCACCGACGAGAGCCTTCTCGCGGAGGTCCCGCGAGGGTGCGACGTGCGCCGAACAAGGACGCTCAGCGGCCAGGCGCTTCTCTCCTCGCTCCGCCGAGGCAGCCGGCGCGAGACGAAGCCGCAGGTTCGATCGAGCCGTTCCTTCGGCGTTCTGAGAAAGCTCGGTGCGGCGGCGCTCGTCCCCGACACGTACATCGGGTGGTATCCCTTCGCGCTTCGCGAGGCGGCACGGGTCCTGAGGGAGAAACCGATCGACGCGATCTATTCCACATCGCCGCCCGAGACGAGCCATCTCGTCGCCGGCCGTCTCCACGCGCTTTCGGGAATACCGTGGGTCGCGGACTTCAGAGATCCGTGGATGAACCTCTATCTTCTTCCTGCGCCGACGCCTCTCCACGCGCGTCTCCACGAGAGACTGGAGCAGGGAGTATGCCGGAGCGCATCGGTCGTCGTTACGAGTCCGTGGCATCGCGACCTCCTCGCGGCGAAATACCCGTGGATGAAGGATGTCATAGTGATACCGAACGGTTACGATCCGTCGCACCTCGAGCCCGTCATGGATATCGTTCCGCCCGCGGATCGTTTTCAGATCGTTCACGCCGGGATGCTCACGCAGAAGAGGAGCGCCGTGCCCTTCCTCAAAGGGTTGAGAATATTCCTCGACGAGATCCCCGGCGCGCTCGAGAGGTGCCATGCCGTTTTTCTCGGACCGAGGGAAAGCGAGAACGACGGCGCCGTCGAAGAACTCGGTCTTTCCCGCATCGTGAGTTTCCGCGACACGGTCCCTCACGCCGAGGCGTTGAAAATCGAGAGGGGCTCTCATATACTGATCTTGATCAAGCACGCCAACCGCGTGTACGACGGAATCGTGCCGGGAAAGCTCTTCGAGTACATCGGTGTGAGAAGGCCGATTCTTGCCCTGGCGCCGGAAGGCGAGGCGAGCCGGATCGTGCGCGAGTGCCGCAGGGGAGAGGTGGCGCCGCCGGACGATCCCGCGGGGATCGCGAGCAAGATGAAGCTCATGTACGAGAGCTATTGCCGCGGGACGCTCGATGCGGACTACGACCTCTCGCCCGTCGCCAAGTACGGGCGGGACGTTCTCTCGGAGAGGCTCGCCGAGCACATCGAATCCATTCTGGCGGAGAGGACGTGAGTTTTGTTTTCGAAAACCAACGCGGCCTTCCTCATTCCTCTCTTCGTTCTCCTCGTCCTGATGCTCCCGCTCAGGGGCGGCTTCACCGATGACGGCTACATTCACATTCAGTACGCGCGGAACATCGTCGACCGGGGCGAGTACAGCTTCAATCCGGGCGAGGTGTCTTTCGGCACGACGAGTCCTCTGTGGGTGATGATCCAGGCGGCGCTCGGACGTCTGTTGGGGACGGACGAGGTTCTGATGACGACGAGCCGCGCGGTCTCCTGGCTCAGCGGGTTCGCCGCCGTCGGCGCGATGGTTTTCCTCGCCCGCGCGCTGGGACTCGGGGTGCTCGCGTCGTTGTGCTCGGCGCTACTTCTCGCGGCTCACGCGTGGTTCGTCCGCTGGACGGCGCTCGGGATGGAATCGTCTTTGGCGGTGCTCTCCGTGATTCTGGCGGGAATCGCGTCGGTCGGCGCGTTCGAAGACCGCAGACGGGCGTCGCTACTCGGCTTCTTCATGGCGGTCGCCGCTTTGGTGAGACCCGAGGCGTACGGTCTTTTCCCCGTGTACCTGGTTGCGCTTCTGTCGCGCGGCCGGCGATGGGACCGGCAGTGCGTTCTGCACACGCTCCTCGTGTACGGGCTTCTCATCGTACCGTGGCTCGCGTTCGCCAAGTATCACATCGGGAGCTTCGTGCCGAACACCGCGGGAGCGAAGAGCGGGGGACTGATCCTCGACCCCATGACCTTCGTGCGCAAGTTCGCGCCCATCGCGAAAATCGTCGGGAGCACCGACGGCGTCGCCGCGCTCCTCGTCGCGTGCGCGTTCCTCTCGCGCGCGGGGAGGTCGGTTATCCTGTCGGGCCGTCACCGCTTGCTTTTTCTCTGGGTCCTCGCGCTCCCCGTCGCGTACGTTCTGTTCGACGTTCAGGTCCTGTCGAGATACATGCTGCTCACGAGCCCCTTCACGATCGTACTGGGGCTGGGCGGTCTCGACGCCTGGATGAAGGGCGCTGCGAACGGTGCGCGGCGCGCCCGGGCGGGACGATGGGTTCTCGCCGCCGTCACGGCCGTTGCTCTTGCCGCGAACGTCGTTTTCTATTTCGTTGTCGTCCTGCCTCCCTCCGAGGCGTTCTCTTACGATCTCACGCACAACCTCAAGGATCTCGCCCTCTTTATCAAGGCGGACTCCGGAGATGGGGCGGTGGTTGCGGCGGCGGACATCGGGTATCTGGCCTTCTATTCCGGGGGGCGCGTGCTCGACCTCGGCGGGCTCGTCGACAACGACACGGCGCAGCTCAGGGAAAAACACACGTACGAAGAGATCGTCGAGAACGGTTTGTATCTCACGCTCCCGAAATACCCGTCGGTGAATTTCTTCATCGACAGGGAACTCGTTGCGAACCGGTTCGACGGGAAGATCCTCGCCGGATACACGTTCGACGCGGTGCGTGTGACCGAGGTGCGGAATCTCGGCATACGGAAGCCGGGGCCGTTCTACTACACACTTTACCGTCTCACACGGGAGCGCGATGAGAGCCGTTGACCTTCCCCATATCCATATCCCGGAAGACATGACCCCCGATGAAATGCCCGATCTTCTGAGGTACTGGTATCTCGGATCGAGGGCGAGGCACCACATGATGCTGAGACGTTTCCACCAGGTCGACGCCGAGGTGGCCTCCCCCGGCGTGGACAGGGTTCTCGACATCGGTTCGGCGTGGGGCTACAACGTGATGGTGCTCGGCAGACTCGGCAAGAAAGCGACGGGGATGGATCTCGTCGTCGACCAGTTCGCCGCCGGCTCGCGGATCGCCGCGGCCAACGGTCTCGATTTCCCCGTCGTCGGGGCCGACGCCGCACGTTTGCCCTTCGGCCGCGGCGCGTTCGGCGGAATCACCATGGTCGAGACGTTCGAGCACATCTTCGACGAGGACAGGGGACAGGCTGTGGCGGAGTGCTTTCGCGTGCTTCGTCCGGGGGGACGGATGGTGCTGTCGACCCCCAACCACGGCAGTGCCGTCGAACGGTTCAAGCGGGTGATCGTGCGCGTGCCGTGGCTTCGCCGGCGCCTGCCGACCATGTGTTATCCCGCCAACGATGTCGGCCGGGGCGATTACCACCCCTATCAGTACCACCGCCCTGATCCCGCAAGGAAGATCGCCGCTCTCGTCGAGGGCCACGGTTTTAAGGTGTTGAAGATCAAATACTTCCTCTTTGTGCTCAAGAACACGCCGGACCCGGCCTTTCCTGCGGCCGCCCTCCTGGAGCGCGTCTTCGAACGAACGCCCGGCCTGAATCGCCTTGCCGCAACGGTCTGTCTCGTAGCCGAAAAACCGTAATTTCTCCGCTATTTGAAAATCGTCCGACAGCCAAGCGGGTTCTGATCCGTCAGAATCCTCCCTCGAGTTATCCACAATAAATCCCAATTCAACCGGCTTTGGACTTGACGCGTCCCAGTCGCCAGCCTAATCTCCTCCCTGTCGTGGTGGTGGTTCCCAATTCTCCGACAAATTGACCGTACAAAATTGAATTTTTCGTCGAAAGATGAATAACTATTTCAACGAAAAAGACCTGCATTCCATCGACTTGAAAGGGCGCGTCCTCGTCCCCAGAGACATACGCGAGAAGCACCATTTCAAGAAGGGGGACGTCCTGCATTTCACGCCGAACATCTCCGGCGCGACATACATCGAGGTCCGGACGGACGCCCAGTGGAAGAAGCACCGGGAGCAGCTACTCGTCGCCGAGGGAGGCGAGACGAAGAAGGACTCGTTCCGCTACGCGGGTTTCTACTCGGCGACCGCGACGATCGACGGGCAGGGAAGGATGTTCATCCCCCAGAAGGTCCGCGACATGTGCAACCTGGGCGAGAGCGTCGCCATCGTGGACATGGAGGAGCACATCGAACTGTGGGCGAAGGAGAGCATCGAACAGAAGTTCGCCGATATGGTCCGGGCGTTCAAGGAAATCAACGATCAGGTCTTCGGGCGAACGAAGAAATGAATGATCGGATCTCGCGATGAAACCTCGTACAGCTCTGAGATGCGCCGCCCGTCTGT
>CAZYCB010000543.1:0-4784 GCA_964645735.1 uncultured bacterium
GTCTTCTCGGGAAATGCGTAGAACTGGACGGTAACGCCGTCTATCGGCGTGAGGTCTTTCGCCTCGGGAACGTCCCGGCCTTCCTTCGGTTTCGCCGTCGGATCGATGGCGTACGCGTGGAAGTTCTCGTTGCCGCCCTTGTCCTGGATGTAGAGGATGTACTTTCCGTCCTTCGACCAGAAGTAGCGGAAAACGGGCCGCGCCGTGTCCGCGCTCATCGGCCGGGCGGCGTCGAACGGTTCATCGATGCCTTTGACCCATATGTTGAGTTCTCCCTTGAATGTCTTGAGAAATGAGATGTACTTGCCGTCCGGCGAGATCTGCCCTCCGGCGATTTCCGGATCGCCGAAGAAGACCTCGCGGTCGATGATCGGCGGGAGCTTGTCCAAGTAGTCGAGCTTCGCGGCGGCGCCGGCCGCCGCGCCGCCCGCAGCGGAAACGACACCCGGAGAGATCACGCTTGCCGCCAGGCTCAGAGCCAATACAAAAAGCAGGATCTTTCTCATTCGATACCCTCCGTTTCGGTTTGATGGAGAATCAGAAGCGAGGTGTGTACCTTGGAATACTTATGAGTATACGATGCCGGGGCCGGTCTGTTGCATCTCTATTCCTGGCCGCAATACCCGCCAGGCGTGGGAGCATCCCGGCGCTGCCAGGAGACCCCTCCCCGCCGATCGCGGCCCACAGGGCAATTCATTGCAAAATAAGCTGTTGGCTCGCCATCTCCTGATTCTGGCGGGTGGAAAGCGTGGGATCGACGTTCTCGCGGGGAAATCTGCTTCTGTCGTCCGATGGCTGCGGGGTAGGATAGGAGAGTCAAGGCCATGCTCGTGGAAAGAACCGCTCGTTGGCTCGCTTGCCGCGTGCAGGAGGGGAAATGAAAAGAATCGTTTTGTGTCTGGGTGCCGTCGTCGTTCTCGCGTGGGCCACCGGCGTCTCGGCGCAGGGGCCGGAAAAACGGAAGTTCGAGATCACGCCGTACGGGGGTGGCGTGTGGACACACGGGTACGACGTGCTGCTTGGCGGGCAGCAAGGAACCCTCGAAACGCGCGGAAGCGCGATGTGGGGTGCCGCCCTCGACTACAGCATCAAGGATGGCCTCACGCAGATCGAGCTGTCCTACAATCGTCAAGACACGGAGGTGCTGTTCGAGTTCGGCGGAGAGGAAACCGATCAAAGCGCCGACGTTTCCATCGAATATCTTCAACTGGGTGCTCTATTCGGCGTCGAACAATACGGCTTCGGGTGGTTCACCAGCTTCTCGTTGGGAACGACGCGCTTTGCGCCGAAAGAGGGGAGCGTCGAAGACGATTGGCGGTTCTCCATGATCTTCGGCGTGGGCGCCAAGTACTACTTCAACGACCGGGTCGGCCTGCGCTTGCAGGGTCGCGCGCCCTATATGTTCGTCGACGACTCGGCGAATTTCTACTGTGGAGACACGGGGTGTTTGAAGAGCGCGGGCGGGCGCGGTATCTGGCAGTTCGACGTCTCGTTGGGGCTCATTGTGAGGCTGTGACCGGTTTCAACCTGGGGAGCTTCCTTCTGGCGATCGGCGGGTCCATCCTGCTGCTGATTCTGTATCGCGTTTTCAAGAAGAAACCGTCCTGACAATCGTGCTTTCGCTGCAACCTTCTCTGTGCCGCAGGCGTACAAACTTGCAGCAGTGCCCCCCAAAGACCCCACCTCTCGTGTCCTGCACGCGGCGCGCCGATGTCCGCGCCGCGCCGCGGATCGTCTCTCATCTATCGAGGAGGTTCAGAATGACCAGACTCAGCGCCTTCTTCGTGATCGGCGTTAGCGTGCTGTGCTGCGCCCTTCCTGCCCTGGGCGGAGAAATCCACAGAGCGATCGAAGCCGGAGATGCCGCCCGCGTGAAGCAGATCATCGAAAGCAACCCCGGCGCTCTGGCGGCAGAGGATGACGGCCAATTCCGTGAGCTGCCGATCCATATCGCGGCCACGACGGGAAACGTCGAAATCGCCCGGCTGCTCCTCGACTCGGGGGCGGACATCGACGCGGGGGATAGCGACAACAGCACCGCCCTGGGCATCGCGGCCATGCGCAGGCATGCGGAGATGGTAGACTTCCTCATTGAACGGGGCGCGGACGTCAAGCGGCGCGACCGGAAGGCCGACTGCCCCCTGAGCTTCGCCGTCTACGGCGGCGATGAGGCGATCATACAGAAGCTCGTGGATGCCGGTGCCGACCTGTACTTTCGCAACCCCGGAGGAGAAACCCTTCTCCACGCGGCGTCGGGACGCGGGCTCAACACGTTCGTGAAGTACCTGCTGGAGCACGGCGCGGAGATCGACGCCCGTTCGGATGACGGCGCCACTCCGCTCGGGTGGGCTGCGATGCAGGGAAGAGTGGAGACTGTCCGGCTGCTCCTCGAACGCGGCGCAGATCCCAATTCCGGAGGCCCCGGCGAGCTGACGCCGCTCTTCTACACGACGTGGCGCAGCCAGGTCGAGTGCGCCCGCATTCTTCTCGAACACGGCGCCAAGGTGGACCACCCGGGCTTCGGCAACGCCACTGTCTTGATGCGGGTGACCGAGATGGGCTCGGCCGACATGACCAAGCTCTTCATCGAGCACGGCGCGGACGTCAACCGTGTGGAGGAGGACGGTGAAACCGCTCTCGTCAAGGCTGCGTCGGGCGGCTATGCGGATTGTGTGGACGCTCTCCTCGCAGCGAACGCGGACCCCAATATCGGTCACGACCGGAACGGCCGGTCGGCGCTGCAGCTCGCAGCCCTGGGAGGCCACGTCGAGGTGGCGCGTTCCCTTCTGACCCGGGGCGCGGCCCCCAACCCGGCGGGGCCGGCCGCGGATGCCCCTCTTCAGCTGGCCCGCTACTACGGCAACGAGGATGTCGCGGCTCTGCTCGTCTAGCACGGCGCCAAGAACACCGGGACGAAGGCGATCGACCGATCGCTCGCCGCGATGGGCAAGGTCGGCGAGGGCGAAGCGGTCTTCTGGTTCCTCGGTCAAAGCGGCTGGGCTGTAAAGACGCAGAATCACTTGCTCGTTTTCGACTACTACTCTGACGACAGGGATCCCACGAAACCGGGTCTGTGCAACGGGCACATCAACCCGGCGGAGATCGCCGGCGAGAACGTGGCCGTTTTTGCCTCGCACGAGCACGGCGACCACTTCACCCCGGCCATGTTCGATTGGAAACAACAGGCACCCAACATCACGTACTTCCTCGGCCACGAACCCCAGAACGCGCCGCCGCACGAGTCCATGGCGCCGCGAATGGAGAAGTCCTTCGGCGATCTCAAGATCACGACGATACGCGCCACCGACGCCGGTGTGGGCATGGTGATCGAGGTCGACGGACTGACGATCTTTCACGCAGGCGATCACGCGAACGGCCGAGCCGGTCTAACGAAAGAGTTCACCGACGAGATCGAGTTCCTTGCGGGAAAGAATGTCCGCCCGGACATTTGTTTCCTCGGAGTGCGCGGCTGCAGCCTCGGGACTCCCGACCAGGTCAAGGA
The DNA here is from genome assembly GCA_964645735.1 of uncultured bacterium. Taxonomy (GTDB): domain Bacteria; phylum Krumholzibacteriota; class Krumholzibacteriia; order WVZY01; family WVZY01; genus CAZYCB01. The sequence goes on from CAZYCB010000543.1 coordinate 3,503, forward strand.
AGGCGTGTATTTCGCTCTGAAAACGCTCCAGCCGAGAGTCTTTGTCCCCATGCACGCCGGCGCCGATGGCGGGGCCTATCACGAGTTCATCAAGAACTGCGAGGGTCAGTTCGCGTCGATCCAGATGGTCGCACCGGACAATCGCGGCGATGACTTCATCTACAAGAAGGGGAAGATCAGAGAACAGAAGCGGACTTAGCCCATGTAGGATCGTGCTCGAGTCCGGTTCTTGAGCCCGAGCAGCACGACCCCGAGAATCACGAAGCCGCCGATGCCCGCGCCGACGATCTTTAGCGTGCTCTTCTTGACTTGAAGGACGTCAGCCGAGGGCGTCGCCGGAGCCGGAGCCGGCGGGGCGGCGGAGGACGGCGGCGCGCCCATTACGAGCTGCATCAGCCCTTCGCTGAGGATCTTCTTCGCCTTGGCATCCCGTACTTTGCGGTCCGTCGACCCGAGAACCACCGCAATGGCTCTTTGCTTGTTGTTGGTCGCAGTCGCGGCAATCGAGAATCCCCCGGCTCTGAAGTACCCGGTCTTGAGTCCGTCGCAGCCTTTCATGCTGCGCAGCAGGGGGTTGTGGCTTCTCATGACGAAAGGATTTTTCGAATCGGCCCGGAGGGGACGCTCCTTCGTGGATGTGTATTTCAGGGCCTTGGGGTTTTTCAGGAGTTCCCGGCAGAGCTTTGCGATGTCCCGCGCGGTGGAAACGTCCGGCAGCTGGCCCTTCCCCGGGGGCAGTCCGTGCACGGAGTGAAAAACGGTGTCTTTCAGGCCGATTTCCTGCGCGCGCTTGTTCATCAGCACCACGAAGGCGTCTTTGCTCCCCGCGAAATGAATCGCCAGGGCTGTCGCCGCATCGTTCGCCGACTGGACGATGAGCGCGTACAGCAGTTCGTCCACCGCCATCACTTCGTTCTCCTTCAAGTACACCTGCGATCCGCCGATCTTGGAAGATTCGGCGGTCACCGTGACCGGTTCGTCGAGTTTCAGGCGATGGGCATCCACGGCGTCGAGGATGACGAGCAAGACCATCAATTTGGTGACGCTCGCCGGGTATCCCTTGGCATCGGCGTGATCCTCGAAGAGAACCTTCCCCGTGGCGGCATCGACGACGATGGCGCCTCCATAGGGGTCCTTCGATATGGCCGCCAGTGCCATCGCACTCGAAGCGACGCAGCAAAGCAGCAGGAGAATACATGCGGGGACGAGCAGTGATTTCGATTTCATGCACATTTCTGTTGCTCCATCGGGTTGTGAGTCAAAAGAGTTTCGCGGAGTATAT
>CAZYCB010000544.1:0-2806 GCA_964645735.1 uncultured bacterium
TTATTTGAACGCGCCCGACGTCCAGAGCCGGGTGAGCGTTGTCCGTCCGTTCTGGATCGACAACATCGTTCTCGTCAAGGCGACCAAGGACGTGATCCTGGAGCTCGCCTCGCGTGACGATGTGAGCGAGGTGTTCGACAACTTCACTCTAACCCTCCCGCCAAAGCCGGAGAAGTTGGACGGCCCTCAGGGCGCCTCTATGCAGGTTCCACTCTGGGATTCGCTCCAGCTGATCGGCGCGAAACAGGTCTGGTTGACCTACGGGTTCACCGGCGCGGGTGTCCGCGTGGGTGGTCTCGACACGGGGGTGGATATCTCGCATCCCGACATCGCGGGCAAGATGATCACCAACAACCCGGCCGATCCGACCTATCCGGGCGGATGGGCCGAGTTCGATGCGAACGGGAACATTGTCGCAGGTTCCGTGCCCCACGACTCCGACCAGCACGGAACGCACACCACCGGAACGATGATCGGCGGCAGTGCGAGCGGCTATCACATCGGAGTTGCCCCGGCTGCGAACTTGATCCACGGCCTGGTTATTCCGGGCGGCAGCGGGACATTTACACAGGTCGCCGGAGGTATGGAGTGGATCATCGACCCCGACAACAACCCGATGACGGATGACGGCGCTCAGGTCGTCAACATGTCTCTCGGTGCGACGGGGACCTACACGCAAATGATCGCTCCGACCGACAACATGGCGGCGGCGGGCGTGTTCCCGAGCTTCTCCATCGGAAACTCGGGACCGAGCGCCAGCACGTCGGGCAGCCCGGGCAACGTCCCCAGCGCCTTCGGCGTGGGGGCGACGGACTTGAACGACGTGATCGCGTCGTTCTCGAGCCGCGGCCCGGTGACGTGGAACTCCGCACCCTATATCGGAACGTACACGAAGCCGGATATTTCGGCGCCGGGTGTGGATATTTTCTCGTCGCTCCCCGGCGGCGGATATGCGGGCGACTGGAGCGGTACGTCGATGGCGGCTCCGCACGTGTCGGGAACCGTTGCGCTGATGCTCCAGGCGAACCCGTCGCTCACCGTCGACATGACCAAGCAGCTCATTTCCCAGACGGCGCTCGAGCTGGGCGATCCCGGCATGGACAACACCTACGGCTGGGGTCGCATCAACGCCTATGCCGCGGTTAGCGCGGCGCTCGTAGGAGTGGGCACGCTCGACGGCACCGTGTACAGCTCCGGCGGCGGCACGGTGGATCACGCGCTGGTCAAGGTCGTCGATACCGGTCAGCGTGTGTACACGAACGTGTCGGGCGCCTACACGATGCAGTTGGTTGCCGGCGATCACACCATCGAGTACTCGCGGTTCGGCTATCAGACCGCGACAGTGGCGGTCACGATCGTCGCGAGTGCGACCACGACGCAGGACGTCACGCTGACGCAGCTTCCCTCGGGAACGGTCGCCGGATTTGTGACGGATAGCGAAACGGGTCTGGGAGTGGCGGCGGGCATCACCGTTCGCCTCTCCGGCACCGATGTCGTGACCGGGGCGACGGATCCTCTGACTGGGACGTACAGCATCGTGCTTCCCGTAGGGACGTACGATTTCGTCTTTAGTCCGGGATTCCCCTATGCCCTGGCCACCCGGTACAACGTCGAGGTTCTGCAAGGCATGACGACCACGCTGGATGTGGCGCTCATGGGCGCGCAGGTCCTCATCGTTGACGACGATGCGGGTGACAGCTACCAGATGTACTACGAACAAGCCGTGACAGCAGCCGGCCGGTCGTTCATCACCGTGACGACGCCGCCGACCGCTGTGGAGATGGCCATGTTCGAATCGATCGTCTGGCTGACGGGCGATGATTACTCGACCACTCTGACCTCCGCGGATCAGCTCGCACTCGCCGAGTACCTCGACGGCGGCGGGCGGCTGTTCATGTCGGGGCAGGATATCGGGTACGACATCAACACCGCGTTATTCTACGCGGACTACTTCCACGCGGACTACGTTCAGGATGACGTCGCCTTGGGCGCCGTGATCGGACAGGCTTCGAACCCGGTCGGCGTGGGATTCACGTTCAACATCACGGGCGGAAGCGGGGCGAACAACCAGGCGTATCCGTCAGAGATCGATGTCCTCGCCCCCGCGCAACAGGCATTCGTCTACGACCCGACGGTCCCCGGCGCGGCGAGCACCGCATACAAGATGGGAGTCGGCGAGGTCGAGGGCGAAGCGATCACCAGCTCGGGCACCGCGGGCCTGACGTACGACGGGACGTACAAGCTCGTCTACTTCGCCTTCGGGTTCGAGGCGATCGATGAAGCGGCCACTCGCGGCGCGGTGATGACGCGCGTTCTCGACTGGCTCCAGGGCTATCCGGAGATCACCCACGCTCCGCTGGGCGACACGGAAGACACGGAGAATCCGTACGAGGTGAAAGCTCTCATCACGTCGGATTACTTCACTCTGAATCCGGCCACGTTCGCCGTTGTGTACGACATGGGCGGGCCGTCATTCACGGTCCCGATGTACGCGACAGGGGCTCCCGACGAGTACGCCGGGTACATCCCTGCGCAGCCCGTCGACACACAGGTGAACTACTACATCATCGCGAGCGATGTGGTGGGCCACACGACCACCCATCCCCTCGGAGCACCTGCGACCAAGCACTCGTTCTGGGTGAAGCAGGACACCGAGGATCCCGTGATCGTGCATCAGCGTCACCGCGACACCAACGATCTCGAAGGTCCTTACGGGATCTGCGCGACGGTGACGGACAACATCGGTGTCGAAAGCGTATACCTCATGTACGCGAAGAACGGTGGTCTCTTCCACCGCGACAAGATG
>CAZYCB010000545.1:0-5300 GCA_964645735.1 uncultured bacterium
TCCGCGCCGGAGTGTTGAAAAACAGATCCTCGACACGGACCGTTGTTCCTTTCTCGTGCGGCGCCGGACCATTTCGTATGACGGCACTGCCTTCGACGGTGATGCGCCAGCCTTCGCCCCCCTCGCGCTCGCTCGACGCGATGTCGAGCCTGGAAACGGCGGAAATAGCGGCTAGCGCTTCCCCGCGGAAACCGAACGTGGCAACCTTGAGGAGATCCTCAGCACTCGTGATCTTGCTCGTGGAAAAATCGCGCGGGGCCAGCTGGACGTCCTCACGGGACATGCCGCATCCGTCATCGCGAACCTCTATGAGGTCCGTGCCTCCTCCCATCGTGCGCACCGACACCATGCGTGCGCCAGCGTCGAGCGCGTTCTCGACGAGCTCCTTGACGACGGAGGCCGGCCTTTCGACGACTTCGCCCGCGGCGATCTGCCGTGCAACCGCCTCGGGCAAGGTTTTGATAACGGACATGTGTTCTCCAATTTCGCGGAATCCGGGGTACCAAACATAGCACGGGCCGTTTTGTTTGGCAACGAGCGCGCCCGTCGCCCAGGCGACGCGCATGTGAATATCTGTTGAAAACTAGCTGCGGGAAATCGGGCTGAGGTTCTTCTCGGCTGCGGAGAGAAGCTCGTCGACTGTCTTGGCCGAGCCGGGGTAACCGGCCGATCCGACGAGAGCCTCCCTTTGCTCCTGCGGAAAATCCGTCAATGCAGACAGATCTTTGGCGAGGTAAGTCGTCAGGCGCGCCAGGAGAAAACGTATTCGCCTGCCGCTCTCCAGCGTGAGAATCACATAAGTGTCGGGCCTTATCCACGCCCCGAAATCCGTCTTGCGCGTGCGGGTGGCGAGTCCTTGTGTGATGTCTTCGGCAAGGCCCAGCGCGCGCGCCCGGTCTCGCTTGAAGAGCGTCTCGAGAACCCCCATCCTGAAGAGGACGAGCGTGAAGGCCTGGTGGTAGCGGTCCGAACGCGCGATTTCGTCGGCGCAGACCTTGTTGAAGCGTTCGAGGTTTTCCCCCAGAACCAGGTCGTACGCTCCCGCCTCGGCCCGGCCCACGGTCGGCGCCCGCCGCAGGATCGCGTCGAGCACGGGCAGCACAAGGCTGGAGAGGTTAGCGAGTACCTTGCGGTCGAGCTCGGAATAGACCGCGTCCTCCAACGGGTCCTCGGGACTCTTGTCGTACGCCATGATGCCCCCGAAGAACCCATCCTCGTTCTGCAGCGGATAACCGAGAACCGACCGGTATCGCGGGGGCTCGTCACGGACGCCGGGTTCGAAGGTGAGGAACGCCGTCGAGAACGCCCTCCTCTCTTGGGCCAGCGCCAGGAAACGGTTGTGGTCGTCGGACTGGAATTCGAGAAGACCGTCGGAGGGCACGCCAAAGAGGCTCTCGGCGTAATTGTCCTCGGATAACCCCTGGCGCAGCCGAACGGAGATCCTCCGGCTTTCGAGAGCCAGAGCCGTCGTGCTCGCCACGATTTCGGCGAGATTCTGCGCGCTCCTGCACGCGAGCACGGACGAGGCAGCATCCGCGATCAGGCGCAGAGCCCGAAGTTCGCGGTTGAGTTTTCGTTCCTTCATTTCGGACGACAGGAAACGGGAAATCTCGAGCACTATCGCCTCGCGAATCATGAGGAACTCGTCGAGCTTGTACCTTTCGCCAAACTCGACGGCCATCACTCCCTGAGGCTCTGGAGTTCCCATCGGGCAGTACACCATCGACGACACCGAGGAGGGCCATTCGCCCGGCGAAGATCCGCCCTCCGACAGCACGATGCAGCGGTTCTCCAGGAAAGCCCGGCTCAGCGCACCGGCTTGACAACGAACTCTCTCGTCTTTCGGCGTGAGCAGCCGGTTAGAGCCTCCGAGCACGAACCAGTCTCCCTCGCGTGTGTTCAAGAAGATCTCGGCTGTATCCGCGCCGACGAGGTCGGAAAGATAACGCGCCAAAACGGAAAACTTCTCCTGCGTCGGTATGGTCTTGGTCGCTATGTCGCCGATCGTGGATCTGAACTTCCACTCCCGGTGGCGCATCTGCGTTTCCTCGAGATTGAGCGATTGGTCGAGCACCCGTGAAATACGGCGCGAGAGTGTCTTGAGTCTCTGGAAATCACCGTCGTCGAGTTGCCGACCGTCCGCGTTCACAGAAACGTTGAGCACACCGAGCAGCCGTTCGCCCCACACCAGCGGCACCGAAATGGCGGATCCGATGTCCATCCTTTCGCGCGAGTCGCTGTAGTACGGGGCTTCACCCGGCGAAATGACAAGCTGAGCCTGCCGCGTCTCGGCGACTGTCCCCGCGATTCCCTTGCCGAGCTTCTGCCGCGTTCGTTTGACGAGCCGTTCGCTCAGCCCGATGGCGTAGCCGATGTAGAGTTCCTGCGCGTCCGATGAGTAGAGCATCAGCGACCCTGCGGAACTCCGTGTCGATTCCACTGCGACGGCGAGAAGGAACTTCAGCATTTCACTACGATCGAAAAGCTTCTCCAACGCGGAGAACGTAACGTCTATCGAATGCGGAGCCGAAACGTCTCCCGTCTCTATCGTCCGGGGTCGTTCCTCGCTCTCGCCCAACTGCTGCAGTAGCTCCGAGGGATTGAGAAGCTTGACGTTCGCCCTCGTGAGAATCTCGATTTCCGTCGCGAACCTCTCACGAGGCTCCGAAACGACGGCGTAGTCCAGATCCTCCATGCCCGCGAGTTCGTCGGGGCTGTGGTGGCGCCGGATGCCGAGGATCTCGGCCATGTCGATGCCGACCGCTTGGGGGTCCTTGTCGTAAACGAAGACGATTACCGTCTGGGGACGATTGCGAAGCGCCGCGAGGACAGGAAGGTCCTGCTCCTGCGCGCCGAGCATGGCACAACGTAGTGGTTTAAGTGTCATTGTCTTACGCCGGTACCTTAAGCCGCCTTCTTAAGATGGGCTGGCCGGCCGTCCGGCGCCGTGGCCCCCAACATGATAGCAATTCGTGGACCATTTCGGGGGATTATGAGGAATAACCCGGCCGTCCAGGGACCCCTGAAGACTACGCTTTCTTGGTGCGTTCCTGGATCCGTTTGATCAGTTCGAGGGCCTCGAGCGGCGTCGACGTGTCGATATCGAAATCGCGTATGAGTTCAATGGCGTCCTCCTCCGCGTCCGGCGGGGTCGAGGAGCTCGGCTGCGGCTGCGACGCCCCGAAAAGCGAGAATTGCCCGTTTGCCGAATCGTCGATAGCGACGCCTTGGCGGAGCAGATCCCTCCGAAATTCGAGGGACTTCAGTATGTCCTCGGCCCTCCGTATCACCAGAGCGGGAAGCCCAGCGACACGGGCGGCGTGAATACCGTAGCTGCGGTCGCTGGTTCCGGGGACGACTTTGCGAAGGAAAACGACTCCGCCCTCCCATTCCTTGATCGTGATCTTGAGATTGACGAGACGCGGATAGGCGGCTCTCAGCTGCGTGAGTTCGTGGAAATGCGTCGCAAAGAGCGTCTTGGGGTGCCCCATGACGCCCTGGAGGATGAACTCCGTCACCGCCCATGCGATGCTCAGCCCGTCGTACGTGCTCGTTCCCCGCCCGACTTCGTCCAGGAGAACGAGGCTCCGATCCGTCATTTGATCGAGTATGTTGGCGGTCTCTCTCATCTCGACGAGGAACGTCGATTCCCCGCGGCTCAGGCGATCCGTCGCCCCGACACGTGTGAATATCTTGTCGATGACCCCGATGTGCGCGCGTTCCGCGGGCACGAACGATCCCATCTGCGCCATGACCACGGTGAGCGCCACCTGCCGGAGAAACGTGCTCTTCCCCGACATGTTGGGTCCCGTGATCAGCGCGAACTGCCTCGTCTCCGGATCGAGATAGAGGTCGTTCGGCACGAACGGTTCGTTCACCATTCGTTCGACGACGGGATGACGATCGCTTGTCAGTTCGAGAACGCGCGAATCGTCGATCGTCGGCCTGCGAAAACGGTGCTGCCTCGCGGCCCCGGCGAGCGACTGGAGCGTATCGATCTCGGCGACGGCACGCGCCGTTTCCTGTACGGGGGGGAGTTCCCGCGACACCGCCGTGCACAGCTCTTCGTAGATCTTCTGCTCGCACGCGACGCGCCTTTCGTCGTTCTCGAGGATGAGCTGTTCGCGCTCCTTGAGATCCTTGGTGAAAAACCGCTCGGCGTTCATTAGCGTTTGTTTCCCCACGTAGTCGGCCGGCACCGAACCGCGGTGAGCCCTCGATACCTCGATGTAGTAGCCGAATACCTTGTTGAAACCGACTTTGAGCGCGTTGATCCCCGTCCTTTGCCTCTCGCGCTGCTCGAGTCCCGTTATCCATTGCTTGGCCGCGCGCGTCTGATGGATGAGTCCGTCGAGCTCTTCGGAGTACCCTTCCCGTATGGCTCCGCCATCCCTGAGGTGTCCGGGAGGATCCGGGACGATGGCTCTTTCGATCGTCATCGCGAGATCCTCGTGCGGACGAAGCCGCCCCGCCAGCACGCGCAGGAGACGGCTCCGGCACGGGGTGAGAGCCTCCCTGAGAACCGGGATCCTCTCCAGCGACTCCTTCAGCGCGTGGAGTTCGCGCGGGATCGCTTTTCTCGCCGCGATCCGGGCAGCGAGACGCTGAATGTCGCGGATGTCGCGGAGCGGTTCGGCGATCGTCTCGTGGAGGATCGTGTCGCCGCAAATCTCCGAAACGGCCGAGATGCGCTCCTCGATGATCGCCGTCTGACAGAGGGGTTTCTGGAGCCACGCGCGGATCTCTCTCCCGCCCATCGGGGTCAGCGTCTTGTCGATGAGATGTATCAGGGTCGCCTTCGCCTCGCCGCCGTGGAGGGGCTCGAAAAGCTCGAGATTTCGTATCGTCTCCTCGTCCAGCGCCATGAATTCGACATTGGCGAGCTTCTCGATGCCGACCACCTGGGCCATGGCGCCTTCTCTCAGCGACTGACAGTGGGCGAGCAGTAGACCCACCGCTCTTCTCTCCAGAGCGTGAAGCTCGCTTTGCGCTTGCGACGTATCGCCGCCGAACTGGACGCCGATGGCGTTCTCGGCGGCGTCCGCGCCGCTCATATCGCCGCCCGCCTTCGTCACGACCGGGTCGCCGATGACTTCCCGAAGGGACGCGATCAGGCCCTCGTCCACGGCGCTCCCGCAGACAATTTCTCTTACCCGCTTGCCCTGGATGAGGTACTGTACGTGACCCACGTCGTCCTCACCGGCGAGAAAATCGCCTGTGCTCACGTCGATCAACGCGATTCCCGCGCGGGAACCTTCCGCGTGGACTGCCAGGCAGTAGTTGTTCTCCTTGGCGTTGAG
>CAZYCB010000546.1:0-4066 GCA_964645735.1 uncultured bacterium
AGCGAAATCCCCGCGATCTTCGGCCAGTTGCGCCCCACGATCACGAAGTAGACCACGGGCACGACGAGAGCGGCTGCGGCAACAGGTGAGAAGATATCGAAAGGCAATCAAGTCTCCAAATGCCCGCGTGCTGTCGCGTCGGCGCCGCCCGCCACGCCGATGGCCACGCGAGACTAGTTATCCTTGCCGCGTACGGAGCGATAGACAGCGGCACCCAAAAGACCGCCGATGATCGGAGCCACCCAGAAGAGCCACAGCTGTCCGAGCGCCCAGCCTCCCTGGAAGATGGCAACGCCTGTGCTCCGTGCGGGGTTCACGGACGTGTTCGTCACGGGAATGCTGATCAAGTGAATGAGCGTGAGGGCCAGGCCGATCGCGATCGGCGCGAAGCCCTGCGGGGCGCGCTTGTCGGTCGCGCCCAGTATGACGACGAGAAACATCATCGTCATGACGATCTCACAGACGAGCGCGGCGACCAGAGAGTAGTGCCCCGGCGAATGCTCGCCGTAGCCATTCGAAGCGAAGCCGGCGGCGGCGTCGAACCCCGCCTGTCCGCTCGCGATCACATAAAGCACCGCGCCCGCGACGATGCCTCCCAGAACCTGCGCGACGATGTAAGGCAGAAGTTGGTTTCCGGGAAAGCGGCCGCCCGCCCAAAGCCCAAAAGAGACGGCGGGATTCAAGTGGCACCCGGATATGTGACCGATGGCGAAGGCCATCGTCAGCACAGTGAGACCGAAGGCCAGTGCGACGCCCAGAAGCCCGATCCCCACGTTGGGGAAGGCCGCGGCCAATACAGCGCTGCCGCAACCGCCGAGGACGAGCCAGAAGGTTCCGAAGAACTCCGCACCGTACTTTTTCACGTCAGTCTCCTTTCGATTCTCGCCCGGCTCGACGGCCTGACGATTCCCGCGCCCGCGGTGCACGCTGTTACGCAAACAGCTTCCTGATCCACGCCGACTTCACCATAAGCCTGATCGCTTTGTAGCATATCCAAATGACTGCGAAAAGACACAGGATCGGCAGCAGGACGGCGAGGATCGTCAGCAGTATCGCTCCGACAAGCTCGATCGTAGAGACGACAGGATTCGCGAGGCCGCCCGTCGTTGCGGTCGAACCCGCACGGAGCGCCACGGTGCCGCCCTGGACGACGGCGGAGACGCCGCCGCCCGCGATGATGGCGAGCGACCATTTGAGAAACGGGGGGATGTCTCCGATCACGGAAGCGGTCGCAATCGTGCCGGCGATCACGGCCGCGGGTGTCGTCAAAGCATCCACCACGTGGTCGATCCACGGGATGTAGTATGCGCCGATCTCGACGACAGTGGCTGTCGCAAAGGCGATGAGCGCAGGCCATGTCCCGATCCACTCGAATCCGGAGGAAAGGTGGAGATGCCCGGTGAGCGCCGCGATGCTCATTCCCAACAGAGGCACGAAAACGCGAAACCCGCACGCGGCACTGAGGCAGATGCCGACGATCAACCCGAGGATAACGCTCATCGGGGGCAATCCTACGCCCGGGCGCGGCTGTAAGTCAAGATTTGCCGGGCGTCACGCGGGTCGCGAAATGGACCCGGCGGCGGGATGTGAGCGGCCGCTATCCCTCCTGAGATTCCAATTCGCGCTGGAGCCGCTCTGCGAGAAAGATCTTTATGAGCGACTGGTATGGAACGTCTCGTTTGTTGGCTAGCAGTTTCAACTCGGCCAGCATCAGTTCGGGCAGACGGAGCGAAATCGTCTTCAACGAAGGCTTGAGATTGGGAAGGATGACTCGCCGAGCGCGCGACCAGTCCACATACTCGCTGGAGTCGGCGGTGGCCCAGAACTCGCGTTCCTTGTCCTCGGATTTGGAAATGGGAGCTTTCTTCTTACGACTCATCGAACACCTTCCGTTCTCGGCGATTCATCTCTCGGGCGGAAATGACGCGTATCTTGTTATCACGGAGAGTGAATACGACGAACAGCGGCCGCCCGGCGTCGGTTACACCGAGGGCATGATAGCACGTTTCGATCCTGTCCGCTCCTTATCGCTGCTCTCGCTCGCCCCCCGAGCGCTCGAGTTGGAGGAGATACTCTTTTCGCCTGAGGCCACCGCCGTAGCCGCCGAGCTTGCCGTCCTTGTTGATCACGCGGTGACACGGGATCACGATCCCGATGCGGTTGAGTCCGTTCGCATGGCCCACCGCGCGCACCGCCTTGGGCTGGCCGATGGCAACGGCTAGCTGCTCGTACGATCGAGTCTCGCCGTAGGGAATTTTGAGAAGCTCTTCCCACACGCGCTTCTGGAATGGCGTGCCGGGGTAGACCAGAGGGACGGAGAACTTCCGCAACGTACCGGAGAAATAATCGGCGATTTCACGCTCGAGCCGTTCGAGATGTTCGTTCGAGCCCGGCATGATAGCGCCGCGGAACAAGCGCGCCACCGTGGCGAACTGCGTCTCCAACATCCGCCGGTCGGTGAACTCGAGGAGACAGATCCCTTCGGCGGTCGCTCCCGCGACCAGCGGGCCGAGGGGGCTTCGCAGCCACGAGAGGAGCACGCATTCACCTTTCTTGCCGCGCATTCCGGTCTTGCCGGTCTTACCTCGGCCCGGCGTCTCGCCGAAAGTGCGCGTGAAGGCATCGCGAAAACCGCTGTGAGATTCATAGCCGCTGTCGAAAACGACGGAGTCCAATGGCGCACCCTCCCGTATTTGTTTCAACGCGCCAGCCAGACGACGCGCGCGTGTGTACGCCTGAAAGGTCATCCCGTACTGCTTGACGAAATACCGACGCGCCGTCGCCGGGTCTACACCTCGCCGCTTCAACTCGGCATCCGTGATGCGGACAGTCGGGTCGCGCTCGACGTCGGCGAGAAGCGTCGACACCCATTCGGGCCGGTCGTCCGGCTCCAGGGGCCGGCAGCGTTTGCACGGACGGTATCCCGCAAACAGCGCCGCCTGGGCGGTGGGGAAGTACTCGACATTGTTCGGGTGGGGCTTTCGTGCGGGGCACGTCGGGCGGCAGAAGATGGCGGTCGTCCGGACCGCCACGAAAAACACACCATTGTAAGAGGCGTCTCGTTCGAGATACGCCCGCTCCATCTCAGAGGTCGGTGGCAGTGTAGTCATGCCTGTAGTTTATCGGCAGAGCAGGCGTTCCTCCACCGATTTTCGGGCGTGGATGTCGAAAAGCCGCGTGCGGGGCAGGGAGGGTGCGACGTCAGGAGCGCCCTCCCAAAACGCTCATGCCTCTACCAGGACTTTGAACCCGCCGTACATCGTGCGTTTGATGTCGAAGGGCATCTTCTTCGGGTCCGGGCACATCTGCAGCATGCGCGGATCCTTCATCACGGCGGCGTTCACGCGATCGCGATGCGCCCGGGACTTGTAAACGATCCATGAGAACACGACCGTCTCGCCCGGCTTGATCTTGATTACCCGCGGGAACGGCAGCGCCATTTTCACGTTGAGATCGTCGCCCACGCACTCGCGGTACTCGAGCGCGCCGTGCTCGCGAAAGATCTTGCTCGCCGCCTTCGCCATGCGGCGGTAGGCATTGATGTTCTTCTTGGGAACCGGCAGTAAGAATCCATCTACGTATTTCATGACGAGTGTCCTTTCTGAGGTGGGTATCAGCCAGGGTTCACCGGCTGATTGAATAAATTCAACCCCGTGCTTCGTCTGTCAAGCATCCACGTTGAATTTCCTGTTCAGTTCCAGGGCGCTTGTGACAGCCATCACATTATGGCTTCGTCCAGACGATGTCCACGCCGTCTGAATCCCCCACGGCTTGTCTGAGAAGGCGGACGAGAGCGGGACTCGCGCCGCTCTCCTCGAGCATGTCGATGGTCATCGGCGTGATGTAGTAATCCGTGTCGCCCTCGTCTTCTTCTTCGAGCTGATCGAGCAAGAGCTGGAAATCCGCTTCGTCGATCGTTCCGAGAAACGCGCCGGTATCCTTCAACGTCAGCTTGATCATCGGGTGATCCTCCTTGTCTTCTTGTCGTTCGGATCCTTGACCGGTCCTGTGCTCAAGGCGAGCGTGCCCGATTCGAGAACTTCCACGTCTCGTGCCTCGCCGTTCG
>CAZYCB010000547.1:0-3420 GCA_964645735.1 uncultured bacterium
GATCGAATGATTCGGACTTCGCCTCCTGCTTTCTCGACGAGTTCCTTCGCTTTCTTTCCGCACGCGTGAACCTCGACCTTGAGCGGGCGATCGATGCCGCCGTCCCCGAGGAGCTTCACGGGTACGAGCTTCTTTCTGATGAGCCCAGCCTCGATGAGGCTCGCTATGCCGACTTCGGCTCCAGCGGGAAACCGGGACAGGTCCTTCACGTTCACGATCTGATAGACCTTGTGGAACGGGTTGTGAAAACCGCGTTTCGGCAGGCGCCGCTGGAGGGGCATCTGCCCGCCCTCGCGCCACGGTGCCACGCTGCTCCCCGATCGAGCCTTCTGTCCCTTGTGTCCGCGGCAAGCCGTCTTGCCGTGACCCGAGCCCGGGCCGCAACCGACGCGTTTGGACTTTTTCTTCGCCCCTTTGGCCGGCCGGATGGTATCCAGTTTCATCGCTTCGCCGCCTTTTCTTCCTCCACCTTCACGAGATGCCTCACCTGTTGAAGCATGCCGCGCAGCTGCGGAGTGTCCTCTTTGATCAACGTCTCGTTGTTACGGTGAAACCCGATGGCCCGCATCGTCCGCTTATGCTTCGGCGGGCTTCCGATCTTGCTCTTCACCTGCGTTATCTTCAACATCTTGCTTCCCTTGTGGCTTGTTTTCCATGCCGAACAGCTTGTTGATCGAGATCTCTCTTCTCTTTGCGACTTCTTTGGCGCTCTCGAGCTGTTTCAACGCCGTCATCGTCGCCTTGACGACGTTGTGAGGATTGTTCGAACCGAGCGACTTGGCGAGAATGTCGCGGATCCCGGCCGATTCCATGATCGCGCGAACCGGGCCCCCGGCGATGACGCCGGTACCGGGTGTCGCGGGCTTCAAGATCACGTGTCCCGCTCCATACTTCCCCCTCACCATGAACGGTATCGTGCCGCCAAGGAGCGGAAGCCGGACCATCGAGCGTTTCGCCGTTTCCGTCGCCTTGCGAATCGCGTCGGCGATTTCGTTGGCCTTGCCCAGGCCCACTCCAACGCGTCCCATACCGTCTCCGACGGCCACGATGGCGTTGAAGCTGAACCTCCGTCCACCCTTCACCACTTTGGCCACGCGGTTGATGTGGATCGTCTGTTCGATGAACTCGGACTGTTCCTTCTGCCTCGAATCGAAGCCTCTATTCGATCTTCTCTCGGGAGTTTGCGCCATGTATTGAGGACCTCTCTCCTCGTCGTCAATGGAATCGTTGTTGCCCTGCCTGCACCGGCGATCCGGCCGAGCCGTCTCGCCCGGCGACTAGAACTGCAACCCGCTTTTTCGCGCCGCATCGGCCAGAGCGGCGATCCGGCCGTGGTAACGATAGCCACCCCGGTCGAACGCGACCTTGGTGACCCCTTTTCCTTTCGCGGCCTCGGCGATGAGCCGGCCGACCTCGCGAGCGGCTGCGGTTTTCCTTCCGCCCGCCCAGGCTTTCTTGCCCTTCTTTTCCTGCGTCTTGTCCGCTTCCTTACCCTTCAAATCCTTCGCTTTGCCCTTCCCCTCTTTCCCTTTTCCCTTCGCCTCTTTTTCCTCGGGCTTCGCCTCGGCCTTCGTCTCCGCCTTCATCTCTACGGGGGCGGGCTCGACGGCAAGCGGGCCGAGCTTGAGCGACGACGCGGCGACGAGCGTGCGTCCCGCCGAATCGTCCACGATCTGAGCGTAGATGTGCTTCGCGCTCTTGAACACGCAGAGGCGCGGTTTCTCGGGTGTCCCGATGACCCGCTGCCTGACGCGCATGTGTCGTCTTTGTCTCTTGTAAACTTTCGTTTTCTTGGTTTTCATCTTGTTATCCTCTGGATCCGAAAAACCTCACGACCCCCGAGCGATCGGAGATTAGGTGCCGGCGGCCGTCTTCCCGGCCTTCCGTGTGATGTGCTCGCCCGCGTACTTGATGCCCTTCCCCTTGTACGGCTCGGGTGGGCGGACTCGGCGGATCTCCGCGGCCACTTGACCCACCTGCTCTTTGGAGATTCCGCTTATCTTGACTTGCGTGGGAGCGGGCACCTCGATCTTGATCCCATCGGGAACGGCGTACACGACCGGCTCGGAGAAGCCGACGCTCAGCAGCAGTTCCTTGCCCTTGAGCTCCGCCTTGTACCCCACGCCCGCGATTTCGAGGTCCCTGTTGAACCCCTGGGTCACGCCGAGAATCATGTTGTGGAGAAGCGTTCGCGAGAGCCCGTGCATCGCGCGGGCGGTCATCGTTTCCGCATCCCTCAGGACCTTGATCTGGTCCCCTTCTTTCTCGAACCGGCATACCGCCGGAAACGTCCGCGTGATTTCCCCTTTGGGCCCTTTCACCATGGCCGTCGACCCGTCGAACGTCACCGTGACGCCGCTGGGAATCTGAATTATTTTTCGTCCTACTCGTGACATTTACCAAACCTCGCAGATCACTTCGCCGCCGATACCCCGACTCCTGCACTCCGCGTCCGGAAGGATACCCTGGGACGTCGAGAGAATCGCTATGCCGTACCCGCCCCTGACGCGCGGGATCTTGTTCTTGGGCAAGTATGCCCGAAGGCCGGGCTTGCTCACCCTTCTCAACCCCGTGATCGCGGGAACCTCGTCGTGGCCGTACTTGACGTAGATCCTCAGCAGCCCCTGCTTGTCGTCGTCGATGAACTTCACGTCCTTGATAAAGCCTGTTTGAAGCAGGATCTTGCTGAGCTCGGCCTTCATGCGCGACGCGGGAATATCCGTGTACTTGTGATGCGCCCGAATCGCGTTACGAATTCGAGTTAGATAATCGGCAATGGGATCCGTCATGCTCACTTTGTTGTCTCCCGTTTGACGAGAACACGAAACTTGTCGTGGGCTCTCCTACCAGCTTGCCTTCACCACGCCAGGAATCTGCCCGCTGAGCGACAGCTCGCGGAAGCAAATCCTGCACATTCCAAACCTTCTGATGTACGCGCGCGAACGGCCGCAGCGGCTGCACCGCGTGTAGCCCCGCACTTTGAATTTCGGAACTCTCTTTGCCTTGGCTATCCAGGATTTCTTGGCCACGCTTCCCCCTAGGTCCTATTGGTTCCTGAACGGCATGTTCATGTACTTGAGCAGCTTGAAACCCTGCTCGTCGTTGCCAGCCGTCGTTACGATGGTGATGTCCATCCCGAAGATCTGCGCCACCTTGTCGTAATCGATCTCGGGAAAGATGATGTGCTCCTTGATCCCCAGAGTGTAGTTGCCGCGTCCGTCGAAACTCTTCGTCGGCACGCCCCTGAAGTCCCTGATACGCGGCAGCGCGACGTTCACGAGCCTGTCGTAGAACTCGTACATCCGATCACCCCGAAGCGTGACCTGACAGCCGATCGCCATGCCCTTGCGGAGCTTGAACGCCGCGACGGAGAGTCTCGCGCGGCAGACTTTCGGCTTCTGCCCGGTGATGGCGCCGATG
>CAZYCB010000548.1:0-2468 GCA_964645735.1 uncultured bacterium
GCCGATGTCTCCCATCGCCGCTTCGAGGAGCTTTGGATTTGTTATCGCCTCGCCCACGCCGCAGTTGACGACGATCTTCTCGATCTTCGGGACTTCCATCACGTTCTCGTACCCGAAATCTTTCTTCAGGGCGGGGATAACTTCTTTCGTGTAATGCTGCTTCAGTCTAGCCACAGCTCGCAAACCTCTGGATTAATCGTTCGAGACCAACATTTCGTTGCACGACTTGCACACCCGCACTTTTTTCCCGTCGGCGAGCACACCGATACCCGTACGCGTCGGCGTCGAGCATTTCGGGCACACGAGGAGCACGTTCGAGATGTGGATCGGCGCTTCTTTCTCGACGATTCCACCCTGGTCCGTCGCCGAACGCTTTCTCTGGTGACGTTTGACCAGCCGCACCTTCTCGACGATGATGCGGTTGGTTTTCGGGAAGACCTTGAGGACTCGCCCGATCTTGCCGCTCTGGTTGCCAGAAATCACCTTCACGGTGTCGTTCTTGATAATTCGCATCATGGTATCTTGACTCCGAGTTTCCTTGCCGACCCTCCGGCACGACCCTCTCTCGCCTACAGAACTTCCGGCGCGAGAGAGATGATCTTCATGAAATGCTTTTCCCTGAGCTCCCGAGCCACCGGGCCAAAAATTCGCGTGCCGATGGGCTCCTTATTGTCGTTGATGATCACGGCGGCGTTCTCGTCGAAACGGATGTAGCTCCCGTCGTTGCGGGGAGTCTCTTTTCTCGTCCTCACGACGACCGCCTTGGCGACTTGGCCTTTTTTCACCATTCCGCCGGGCATCGCGACCTTGACCGACACGGATATGATGTCGCCGATCCTCGCGTAACGACGTTTCGTGCCCCCGTGGACGCCGATGCACATCAGGCTCTTCGCGCCCGAGTTGTCCGCAACCTGAAGCATGCTTCTTGGCTTAATCATGGCTCTTCTTCACTTTCCCGTCTCGTAAGTCCCCGACCCTGAAAAGGGCCTACTTGGCCTTCTGGAGCACCTCGACCAGTCTCCACCGTTTCGTCTTCGACAACGGCCTCGTCGCCACGACCTTCACCTTGTCGCCCATGCCGCAGGCGTTCTTCTCGTCGTGGGCCTTGAGTTTGGTCGTTCTCTTGACGTACTTGCCGTAGACCTCGTGCTTGACGAGCCTGTCCACACGCACGGTGATGGTCTTGTTCATCTTGTTGCTCTCGACGATCCCGACAAACGTTTTTCTCTTTTTCCGTTCCACACTAAGCTCCCTGATGGAATGCTATGCCCGAAGCACGGTACTCTAGCTTTTCGCCGGCTCGGCGGTTTTCGACGCGTGCACCTCGCCCGGTTTGGCCCCCAGTTGCTTGGCCCGGAGCACCGTCTTCGCACGGGCGATATCCTTGCGGATCATGCGCACGCGAAGCGGGTTGTCGAGCTGCTTGACGGCCAGCTTGATCTTCAGGTTCGCCAGCTCGTCCGACATCGTATCGAGTTGGTGCTGGAGCTCATCGAGCGTCATCTCTCGCATTTCGTGCGCTTTCATGGGTCAGACTCCCTCGATTTTACGGCTGACGAACTTCGTCTTGAGCGGCAGCTTCGACGAGGCGAGCTGCATCGCTTCCTTGGCGAGCGTAAGAGGCACGCCATCGAGCTCGAAGAGGATCCGGCCCGGCTTGATGACGCAGACCCAGCCCTCGGGTGCACCCTTCCCTTTGCCCATTCGCGTCTCGGCGGGCTTCTTCGTCACGGGCTTGTCCGGAAAAACGCGAATCCACATCTTTCCCATCCTCTTCACGTGACGCGCTATCGCGATACGGGCGGCCTCGAGCTGTTTGTTCGTGAGCCAGCAGGGTTCGAGAGCCTTGAGGCCGTACTCACCGAACGTAACGGTGGCTCCCCGCGTGGCTTGGCCTGTCATACGGCCGCGGTGGTGCTTCCGGTACTTGATTCGCTTCGGCTGCAACATGACTAGTTCGACCCCTCTCCAGCTTTGGCCAAATTCTTCTTGAATTCCTTGGGGAAGAGCTCGCCCTTGTAGATCCACACCTTCACCCCGACGCATCCGAACGTCGTGTGCGCGGTCGCCGTCGCGTAATCGATATCGGCGCGGAGCGTGTGGAGCGGCACGCGGCCTTCGTGGTAGCCCTCGGTGCGGGACATTTCAGCACCGCCCAGACGGCCCGACGTCTTCACCTTGATGCCCTGCGCGCCCATTCGCATCGCCGACGCGAGAGTTTTCTTCATCGCGCGGCGGAAGGACACGCGCTGTTCGAGCTGCATCGCGATGTGTTCGGCCACGAGCTGAGCGTTGAGTTCGGGCTTCTTCACGTCCTTGATGTTGATCTGTATCTCTTTGCCCGCGAGGTGCTTGAGCTCGTCGCGGAGCATGTCCACCTCGGAGCCTTTTCTTCCGATGACCATACCGGGTCTGGCGGTGTAGATGTTGACCGTCGCCTGACCGCTCGAGCGCTCGATCTCGATCTT
>CAZYCB010000549.1:0-2020 GCA_964645735.1 uncultured bacterium
GACGAGTGTTTCGCGCGGCGCGAAACCGGTCGGGGCCATCATGCATTTCTCAGAAGACCGAGAAGCGCAGCATTTTCGATTACGCTCGGAAGAGATGTCACACGTCGCCAGGTCGCTTGTCGCCTGGATCTGGGGTCGGGCGGGATACTCGTTCGGGAAAGACGTAACGACGGCGGGGTGGCTGGCCGACGTAATTGACGGTGTTCCGGTCAAGACACTCGACGATCCTGAAGCCGCCGAAAAGCAGGAGGATGAGCGTAGCTGTTGGGGTCGATTAAAGGGAATCAGACACGGCATATCGAAGAGCGAAGTCGCTCGCAGGACGCGGAGGCGAGCGAGCACCGCCGAACACCCGAAGGTTGCCGCAGACTATTCGCTCTACGAACAGATCCTCGCGGAACCGCCGGGGCCTTTGTCACACATCTCACGAAAAGAACTCGTGCTTCGGTTGAAACGAGGAGAGCCTGACGCAACAAAGGAGTTCTATCGACGAGTGTATCCACGAGCGTTCGAATGGCTCATGTCCACCGAAACGGCGAGGTCGGAGGAGGACGCCGAGGACATTCTCTCACAATCCTTCGAGGGGGCGTGCCGCGGCATCAAACGCCTGCGGAAGGAAGAAAGCCTAATCGGGTGGGTCGATGGCATGTCCAACGACAACTGTTTTTTCTTCTGGGCGACAACTGGATTTCCCGCTGAGTTGATTTAGCTCCGTCCTTCTCGGACGGAGGAGAGACGGCCTCGATAGATGCCTCAGGAGAGGAGAGTTCGGGCCGCCTTGATTCACGATACCCCCTCTTTTGACGACTTCGTTGTCTGAACGAGCTTCTTCTGGGACGCGCTCAGTCGGTAGCTCTGGACGTTGAGTTCGAGGATCACGCTGTGATGAACCAGACGGTCGATCGCCGCGGCCGTCGTCATCGGATCCTTGAAGATCGCCTCCCAACGCGAGAACGGCAGGTTGCTCGTGATCATGACACTCCCGCGCTCGTAGCGTTCGGCGAGAAGCGTAAAGAGCACCTCCATCTCCTCTCGGCTCTGCTGGACGTAGCCGATGTCGTCGATCACCAGCGCGTCGAACCGGGATAGATGCTTCAAGACGCGCGAGAGCTTGAGGTCGCGTTTGGCCACCAGGAGTTCCTGGACCAGGAGGCTGCAGGGCGAGAAGTAGACCCGATATCCTCGGTGGACGAGCTCCTGCCCGATGGCGCAAAGAAGATGCGTCTTGCCGCTTCCGGGGTTACCGAAGGCGAGCACGTTTTCGCGCCGCGCCAGAAAGGAGCCCTCGAGGAGCGTCCGGACCTGGGTGACCACGGCGTTCGGGAGCCGTTTCATCTCAAACGTCTCCAGGTTTTTCTCCAACGGGAGCTTGGAGGCGCGAAGTAACCGGGCAGTCCGGCGTTCTCGACGAGCCTCCTGTTCGGCGCTCATCACCTCGAAGAGGTACTGCTCATAACTGAGACTCTCGCGCCGGCTGCGGTTGGCTTCCTCCTCATAACAGCTTCTCACGGTGGGCAGATGGAGCTCCTTGAGGACCTCGAGAAGCGTGTTTTTCTGCTGCGCCTTCATCGCTCCACCACCTCCCCGAGGAGTTCGTCGTAGACGCCGAGGTCCACCGCGTCGATCACGACGTCCCGCATGGACTCCGGCTTCCGCTGCGAGCGAACCATCTCCCCGATGACCTCGGCGTTCATGGGTCCGCCCATCGCGATCTGTGTGCCCAGCGCCTCGTCGACTCGCGTCTCGCTCTCGTGAGCGGCCAGCTCAAGGATCGAGAGATACTCCCGAACCGCCCCTTGGGGGCGGTGGCCCCTGAGCCAGTCGTACGCCATTCGAAAGCGGCTTGTCGGAAAAAGATCGTCCCGATAGATGTAATGCTCAAACGCCCCGGGTTTTCGAACGAGCCAGTCGATGATGTGCCGGTAGTTCACCCGATGCCGGCCCCGGCCCCGAAGACGAGGGCACTGCTCGACCCGGGATTGCCCGTACCAGACCTCCAGGATCTCCGCGAAGAGTCGGG
>CAZYCB010000550.1:0-4388 GCA_964645735.1 uncultured bacterium
CGTACCGCTTGGCCAGCTTGCGGCAGATCGTCGCGATCTTTCGCTCGAGCTCCCTCACGCCGGCTTCCCTCGTGTAGAAGTTGACGATGTGCCTCAACCCCGCGTCGCTTATGGCGACGGCCTTCGCGGAGAGCCCGTTCTCCTCTATCTGGCGCGGCATCAAGTACCGTTTGGCGATCTCGATCTTCTCGAGCGTGATGTACCCGGGAAGCTCCATCACCTCCATGCGGTCGAGCAGCGGCCGCGGGATCGTGTCGAGTAGGTTCGCCGTAGTGATGAACAACACCTTGGAAAGATCGTAGGGGATGTTGAGGTAGTGATCCTCGAAGGAGTTGTTCTGCGCGGGATCGAGGACCTCGAGGAGCGCGGAGGCGGGATCGCCCCGAAAATCGCTCCCGAGCTTGTCGATCTCGTCGAGCATGAACACAGGGTTATTGCTCTGCGCGGTTCTCATGCCCTGTATGATCCGCCCCGGAAGAGCGCCGATGTAGGTGCGCCTGTGGCCGCGGATCTCGGCTTCGTCGCGCATGCCGCCGAGCGAGATGCGGACGAACTTGCGGCCCATCGCGCGAGCGATCGATTTCCCCAGAGACGTCTTGCCGACGCCGGGAGGCCCGATGAAGCAGAGGATCGATCCTTTCATCGATTTCTTCAGCTTCTTGACGGCGAGAAACTCGAGGATCCTCTCCTTGACGTCCTCCAGGTCGTAGTGGTCCTCGTCGAGCACCTTCGTGGCGAGCGTCATGTCGAGATTGTCGTCGGTCGAAATCTCCCACGGAGTCTCGAGGATCCAATCGATGTACGTTTTCGAAACGGTGTACTCGGCGGCGCCCGGCGACATCTTCTGAAGACGATCGAGCTCCTTTTCCGCGACTCCCCTCGCGTCCTTCGAAAGCTTCGCCGCCGAGATCTTGTCGCGGAGTTCGTCGATCTCGAGCGTCCGGTCCTCCTCTTCGCCGAGCTCGCGCTTGATCGCCCGGAGCTGCTGGCGGAGGTAGTACTCGCGCTGCTCCCGATCCATCGCCTTCTTGACGTCGGACTGGAGCTTCTGGCCGAGGCGCAGCACTTCGAGCTCTTCGTTGATGAACTTCGAAAGAAGCTTGAGGCGTTCGACCACGTGAATCTCTTCGAGGAGCTTCTGCTTGAACGGCAGATCGATCTTGAGGTGCGTGGCGATGACGTCGGCGATCCGCCCAGGCTCGTGGAGAGTGTCGATGATGATCTTCAGCTCCTCGGGGAGGTTTTCGGAGGCGTCGATCACCTTGGAGAACGAATTGACAACCGTCGCGAGGTACGCGCGCATGAGCTCGGATTGCTCCTCGACCTCTTCGAGCACCTCGACTTTGGCCCGCATGTAGGGGTCTCTCTGCGAGATCGAAACGATCCGGATTCGCGTAACCCCCTGGCCGAGGAGCCGCATCTCTCCGTTGGGAAACCGTATCATCTTCTGGATGTGGATCGCCGTCCCCACCTTGTATATCCCTTCGGGGCCCGGCTTGCCTTCCTCGGGATCGGTTTGCGTGAACGCCCCGATGACTTTGTGATCGGCCAGGGCTTCGTCTGCGAGGCGGAGCAGCTTGGGATCGTTCAGCAGGAGCGGCACCTTCATCAACGGGTAGACGACCGCGTCGTTGATCGGCAGAATGGCCAGCTCCTTGGGGATCTGGCTCAAGCGGATGAGGTGGTCCTCGAAATCGGGCGGGTTCTTGAGCGCCACGCGGCTCTCTCCTTCTCGCTCTTCATGGCGGTTTCGAAGAGCTATTCGACTTCGACGCTGCGCTTCGTGCGCTGGTCGGGTTTTCTTTTCAGACGGACTTCGAGCAGCCCGTTCGAATACGTGGTAGACATACTCTGGAGATCGACCGGGACGGGAACGTCGATGTTTCGTTGGAAAGGTCCCACTTGTATTTCCATCTTGTGAAACTGCTTCTTGCACCGGGGAGCGATCTCCTGTCTGACCCCGCGGATGGTGATGACATCCCCATCGGTGAGAACGCTGATGTCGCGGACGTTCATACCGGCGATGTCCATCGAGACGATGAACTCCGTCTCGGTCTCGTAGACGTCCATCGGCGGAACCCACGCGAGCGGCGCTCCCGCTCTGAGTTTTTTCTCGCCGATCGACATTCCCGACATCAGCGCCTCGAATAACTCCCTGATGTGCTGGAACTCGCGGTCCACCAGCTGATGCCGCTCCAGATCCGTCGTCAGATCGGCCATCGTCTCACCTCTGGATTTCGATCGTTATCTCTGAAGCTATGCAAGTTTAGAGCCTAAGCGAGAATAGAAAACCGCGGCGCTAAAGTCAAGCGAGGACGGCGATGAGGAGGGGCGGTTTCACCAGGGCCGGACTGGATGAACTCCGCGTGCGGCGGCCCCGCGATATGAAACCACCCCTTCGAATGGATCGGGTACTATCTTTTCTTCGGGCTCGCGTCTTCGCTGCCGGCCCCGGGGCCCATTTGCAACGTCTCCTCGACCGACGGCGTCTCGCCGGGACTGAGCTTGTTGGTTCCCAGCGCCGTCTGAGATTCGGCGTGAACAACCCACTTGGAGAGCACCTTTGCCTGGAAAACGAGCTCGTAGCTCACGACCTGCTGCGTCTGCTCGTCTTTCGCGTAGTAGGTCCAGAATTCGGAATTGTCCTTCGCGACGCTGCGACGGGCGTTGGGCAGCCCCCACGACGCCAGAACCTCGACGATGCCCATTCCTTTGACGACGCGGCCTTCCGCTATGTAGGCGTTGTGTTCGCCCTCAGGGTGGTTCTGGAGGTATTCCGCTCGTATACTGGTCGTGTGCTCATCGCTCCGACTCGATGGGGGGAGCTTACTGCACGACGCGGCGAACACCAACGTGACGACGACCAACAAGCCACAACGTATGAGTTTCATGAATCGCCTCCCCTGTGTTGACGCTGGTTTTCCAGCGGCGCCGCTGTGTAACGGCTCCGCCGATAGCATAGCACAAGTTGGCCCATGTGCAAACCTCCCGTCCCGGTGGAACGTGGGCTGGGGCACACGGGTCTATGGCCATAACTCGCCTTTTCCCTTGGAGTTCTGGACAGGGATTCGCCTGTGCGGGATCGGACCTCCCCTCCTTGCGGCCTTCGGCGTCCCGCGGCGTCGCCATCTGCACCCCCCGGCCGAGCGACATCGCGGCCTTCTGGTGTATACTCCTTCGTCGAGGAGGCCGGAGCACGCCCTCCGTTCGAGAGAGGTCCGCCGATGGTAGCCCCAACGAAACACGAGATTCACATTGGCCCTGCTGGATGGTCCTACCCGGATTGGGAAGGGATCGTGTATCCCTCGAAGAAAAGCCGGTCCTTCGATCCTCTTGAATTCCTCTCGTCGTATTTCGATCTCATCGAGGTCAACAGCACGTTCTACCGCGCGCCCTCCCGCAGCACATGCCGGCGATGGGTCGAGCGCACCGATCAGAAGCCGGGTTTCCTCTTCACGGCGAAAGCGCCGAAGGAGATGACTCACGGGACCGTTCCCGCGACCGAACCAGAGGTCGCCGCGTTCAAGACGGCGATCGAGCCCCTTCTCGAACACCGCAGGCTTGGAGCGGTGTTGATACAATTTCCGTGGTCGTTCCGTCCCTCACCCGAGGCGGCTTCCTATGTCCGGAGTCTCTCCGAGTGGTTTTCTCCTTTCCCCACAGCAGTCGAAGTGAGACACGGCGCGTGGGGCGCACCCCGCCATATGCGTTTCTTCGAGGAGTCGGGCGTCACGCTTTGCGGCATCGACCAGCCCCCAATCGGAAATTCGCTCACGCCGGACACGTACTGGCCGGCCGGAGACCGCGCGTACTTTCGTCTCCACGGGCGAAACCGGGAAAAATGGTTCGACCCCGACGCGGGCCGCGACGCGAGATACGACTACCTGTACAGCGCGGACGAGCTCTCGCCGTGGCGCGACAGGATCCGCCAGGCCGCCGAGAGAGTGCAAAGCGTTTTCGTCGTGATGAACAACCACTTCCGCGGCCAGGCCGTGGTCAACGGGCTCGAGCTCAAAGCGATGCTCACGGGACACCCGTCGAAGGCGCCGCGGGACCTCCTCTCGCGGTATGCCCGGTCGACGGATCTTTTGCGGCCCGACACCGCGCAGGCCGTGAACGACACGGCGCGCCGCGGGAAGCTCGACCTTTTCAGCGATAGCCCCGGGGACGAGGATCACGACCGCGGCAAAAAGCCCTGAGCTAAGAGTCTCGCCGGAAGGCGGAAGGCGGAACGCCCGGGACGTTGCACGATAAACTACTCGAAGTCTAAGATACAACTAGCTGCAATATAGTAAATTAAAGGATTACCGGAAAGCCAGAGAAGAGGTACGTATCAGGCCAGGCTATTCGGCCTCGGCGCAGTCAAGGTGACCCTCGACATTCTCCAC
>CAZYCB010000551.1:0-1893 GCA_964645735.1 uncultured bacterium
TGTTCACCATGGTTCTGGGATGCAGCCGGTACCTGGCCGGCCGGTTTGTGTGGCGGCAGGATCTGGCGACAGTGGTGCGATGTCACATGGCGGCCTTCGCGAAGATCGGGGGTGTACCTCGAGAGATACTGTACGATCAGATGAAGACGGCAGTGCTCGATGAGGATCATGAAAGAGGCATCATCTACAACAAGACGCTCTTGGCGCTCTCTCGACACTACGGGTTCATCCCCCGGGCATGTCCGAAGAACCGGGCGAAGACGAAGGGGAAGATCGAACGGCCCTACCGGTACATACGGCAGGACTTTTTCGCGGGGCGCACCTTCCGCAACATGGACGACCTGAACCGCCAGTTCGAAGAGTGGCTGGACGAGATAGCCAACCGCAGGGCGCACGGAACGACGCGCCGGTTCGTGCACGAAGCGTTTGCCGAAGAGCGCGGCGTTCTCCTGCCCCTGCCCGCCCTGCCGTTCGATTCGGTGCTCAGGCTCGAACGACGGATCACGCGCGACGGGATGGTCTCGGTCGACGGGAACCTGTACAGCGTTCCCGACACGACGACTCATCGAGTGGTCGACGTACAGGTAACCGCGGGGAAGATCATGATCATGGAGGCGGGACAGCTTGTCGCCGTCCACCCCGTGCTGGAAGGTAGAGGCGCTCGCCGGGTGGCTTCCGGGCACCGCCGGTATCCACCCCCCGGCAACTCGAAGACGACCCGCAGAGAAGAGACGGTTTTCCTGGGATTCCCCGGCGAACGAGTGCCCTGCCGGGGCCTCGAGGTCTATGACACCGTCGCGAGCGCCCTTGCTCGAAGCCAAAGGGGGGCGCGATGAGTGCTTCAACGGGTTCATTCAGCACCCTCGAGCAGGTACGCCACAGCCTCGTCGGTCTCAAGATGCCCCGGGCATTGGAGATCCTCGATGCCACCGTGAGAGGGCTCGAACAGGGCGAGCTCTCCTCCCTCGATGCGATGGCGCTGCTGCTGCAGGAGGAGTTCACCATGCGGGAGAACCGCCGGGTTAAAATGGCGCTCATGACCTCACGCCTGACCCCCGTCAAGACGATCGAGCAGTATGACTTTTCCTTTCAACCCTCCGTCGACCGCAACCAGATACTCACCCTCGCGCAATTGGGATTTGTCGAGCGCAAGGAGATGGTGCACTTCCTGGGACCGCCCGGAACGGGGAAGTCACACCTGGCAATCGCGCTCGGCGTCGAAGCGGTCAAGGCCGGCAAAAGCGTCTACCTCGCCACCCTGGCAGAGATCATCGCCTCGCTGCTCAAGGCGGAGCGGGAAGGTACCCTCCAGAGCCGCATCCGCTTCCTGAGCCGCACCGCACTCCTCATCATCGATGAAGTGGGCTACCTGCCGCTCGAACGCGGCGGAGCTCAGCTGTTCTTCCAGTTGATCAATGCCCGCTACGAGAAAGGGGCGATTATCCTCACGAGCAACAGAGGCTTCGCAGAGTGGGGAGAGATATTCGGCGATCGCGTCATCGCCACCGCCCTCCTCGACCGCCTCCTCCACCACGCCGTGGTCATCCAGATCGACGGCAACAGCTATCGCCTCAGAGAACATGCCGCCTTGATGCCCGAGAACCTTAAGACACCGACCAGCAATCAGGATAAAAAGGCGGCGCGCCCACGGGGAAGACCCCCCAAACAGGAGGCCCGATCCTCAGACGGCTGATCACCGATCATATCAAATCCAGGTGGGTCACTTTTACTTCGCCACTTCTGGGGAAAATTAAATCGGCGTTGACACCATGGCGAGCAATCAGATCGCTCAGCACCTCGGCCACATGCTCGCCACGGAAGCTTCTCCGAACTTCGAGCGCCAAACACTCTCGAGTGAACACGTCGATCACGGTCAACACCCGCATCGTGCGG
>CAZYCB010000552.1:0-1869 GCA_964645735.1 uncultured bacterium
TCACGCGGGCGGTCCCCCGCGGCCCACAACAGCTCCCGTCGGTCGACTCGATGTTCTCAGACACAGCCTGTAGGGAGAGTATCTTCGTCGAACCCAACATATGGGGTTCGGCGTGGAAAACGGATGATCCGCGACCGGGCCCGACCGCTTAGAGCACGCTCCCTCGGGCGGGAACGGCGAGGACGGGACAGCGGGCACGCCGCAGAACCTGTTCCGTAACGCTCCCGCGAAGCGCATCGAGAATGCCGTCGTGCCCCCGAGTCGCCATTACGACGAGATCCACCGCCTGCTCCTCGGCGGCGCGAAGGATCTCCTCCACGATGTCTCCGTCGGCCCGAAGCTCCCGCCACGTCGACGACGGGAGATCGGGCATCTCCCGCCGCGGCATCAGGACTGGCTCTCCCACGTGCAGCGTGACGAGCTCCACCGGCCTGGATTCCGACATACGAGAGGCCTTCTCCGCGTAGACGACCGCGTGCGAAGGAT
This sequence comes from uncultured bacterium, assembly GCA_964645735.1. Taxonomy (GTDB): domain Bacteria; phylum Krumholzibacteriota; class Krumholzibacteriia; order WVZY01; family WVZY01; genus CAZYCB01. The sequence goes on from CAZYCB010000552.1 coordinate 487, forward strand.
CGGGTTGACGATCGACAGGGACGAGAATGCGGCGAAGCGTCATCTTCCCGTCATCCGAAGACACGAAGCCGCGCGACGAAACGGGCACGAAGAGGGTCATCGTTTCCGATCGCCGGGCCATCGCTTCGGCCGTCGAAGGGCGAATCCACCGGGCAGGTCCTTCCCGGCCTTTCGTCGCGAGAACGATCAATTCCGTCGGGTGTTCGTCGAGATACTCGAGCACGGCGGAAAGAGGCTTTCTCCTGCGGAGATTGACCTTCTTGACACGCATCGAGAGCTCGTGAGACACCGCGGTCCGCGGGCTCCCTTTCTCGATAAGTCCCCAGCGCTCGAGGGTGCCCCGGACGGAGGGGAAATCCGACCACGCCCCACCGTGTCCCTCGGCGCCGGCATGGAGGATGGTGAGGCTCGTGCGGCGATGGAGCGCGAGCGCCAACGCGTGCTCGAAAGCCCTCTCGCTCCCCTTCGAGAAATCCGATGGATGAAAGATCGATTCCACGAACGGTGATTCGGATGACGTCTCGTCCACGATTGTGCCCCTTTTTCGCCGCGCGCACATCCGCGTGCGGCGGCCAAATTCATCGCCTGCCTGCGACGCGTTTTCTTGCCGCTCGAAGTGACCGGGCGCTTCTCTCTATTCGAGCGGAAAAGTCTGGAGCATCTGCCCGACGGCGAGAGCGATCCTCTCGCCGGCCGCGGTCTGCGACGGCTCGCCTTCGATCGCCCTTTGGGCCGAAGCCCGCCATACCAGGCGCATCGTTCTGGCGTCGATCACGTCGATGACGAGCGTTCCCTTTCTGTACGCCACCACATCCATGCCCCGGCCCCAGCCCGCTTTCGGATCGCTGTAAACGTAGCCCCAACCCGTCACTTCTATGGGATCCTCGGCGCCGAGATGGTACGCCACGAGGACATCCGGATCGATCTGGTCCTCCGCGACTCCCTTCTCGGCGAATCCCGCCGACACGGCTCGCCGCAGCGGATCGTCGATCATCGGAAACTCACCCATCGCATTCTTCGCCTCTGCGGGAACGTTCGGCCTGTCGTCCAGCCAGTCGTATGTATCGTAGCGGTCGAAATCGATCTCGGGATCATAATCGAGTTTGACGGGGGTCGAAGAACACCCCATCGCGGCGACCGAGAGCCCGACGATAAATATCGAGAGTGTCCTGTTCATACGATCGCTCCCTTACGGTGAATCGCTCGTTTGCGAATCGTCCCCCGGGCGTCCAACCGTCACGCGCCGGCGTCATCGCCCGGCGGAGCCGCGTCCTGGGGCTCGGTAGGAACGGTCTCTCTGAAAACGACTCCGCAGATGTCCCAAATCGTGACGAAGACGGCCGCGATGATAGGGCCCACGATCACCCCGACGACGCCGAAGAA
>CAZYCB010000553.1:0-7037 GCA_964645735.1 uncultured bacterium
CGAACCCGATACAAAGACGAATGAGATTGAGGGCGAGCGAGCCGACCCGTTTGCCCGCGGTTTCGAACGCGAGTGCCGTGATCGTCCAGAAGAACGCCGTCCCGAGCGCCGCCAATTCTCCAGTGTAAGATCCCATTTCGAATTTGTCCAAAAACTACGGATTCGCGTTCCTCGTGGGATTTCAGTTCCAGGTGGGCGCCTAAGCACGCCAGGTCAGCGTCGGCGCTGGTGCGCCGGACGCTGACCTGGTTTTTTCCGGAGAGATCAGAACAGTCCTGCGACTTGAATCATCGAGCAGGCGTTCTTGATTCCCCCATTACATTCTCTTCAACTCGACACGGCGGTTCTTGGCCTTGCCTTCCGGCGTCGCGTTGTCGGCGACCGGCTGGGTCTCTCCGTAGCCCTTCGCCGTCAGCTGAGCAGCCGGTACTCCCTTCTTGACGAGGTAATCCTGCACTGCCTTCGCCCGCCTGTCCGACAGCTTAAGGTTGTAGGCGTCGCTGCCGTCGGCATCCGTATGCCCGCCGATTTCGACGTTCACTTCGGGATGCGCGATCAGACTCGTCGCGACAACGTCGAGTATCTTCTTCGCATTCTCGAAGAGCTCGGCCTTGTTGACCAGGAAGTTGACCCCTTCGAGGATCACGGGTTTTTCCACCGTCGGGACGAACTTCTCTGTCGCGGCGATCGAGAGTTCTTTCCGGCTCGCCGTTCCCTTGGAGTCCGTGACCGTCAGTGCGGCCGTGTAGTTCCCTGGCTTATCGTATGCATGGCTGGGATTCTGGTCGCCGCTCGTGCGTCCGTCACCGAAATCCCAACTATAGGCGAGCGGCGGGATCCCTCCGTTGCCATTCGCGTCGAACTGCACCGTCAAGGGAACCGGCCCGCTCTTGGGGCTGACCGACGCTGTGCCGACGACTGGGGGCACAGTGGCCGATATGGCCACGCTACCCTGCGACGTCGTTCCTTTGGCATCCGTGACCGTCAGCGAGGCGAGGTAGTCTCCCGCCGTCTCGTACGTGTGGCTCGGGTTCTGGTCGGCGCTCGTGCCGCCGTCGCCGAAGCTCCAACTGTGGGTGACGGGCGGACACCCTCCGTCTGTAACGCCGTTGAACTGCACGGCCAACGGAATCGTCCCGCTCGCGGCGCTCGCCGAAGCGGTCGATGTCATCACCGGGCACTTCTCCCCGCCGAAGTAGAACGTCAACCCGCCGTACACTTCCGCGATCGCTTTCGGCAGGTCCAACTGGCCCGGGTCCGACCCGACGATATCCTGATCGTCCGTGAAGCTGGTGAATACGTGAGTCAACCAGCGACCCTTGGCGCCCAGCTCCAGGGAGATCGACTCGGTGGGGTAGAACTCCACGCCGAGACCGGCCATGGCGTACAGTTCCTGGTCCTTGAGCTCGTACGGATTGTCGGCCAAGTCGGTGGTGGGGATATGAACAGGTTCCAGCGATGGGTCGTCAGACATCAACGTGCTGCCATCCTTGTCCACCCACTGCCAGAAGTACATTCCCGCCCCGAGAGAGAAAAACGGCGAGACGCTCTTATCGGGGAGAAAATGAAACACGCCGAGAAGCCCGGCGAGATAGGCCTTCTGGCCAGGACCGTCTTCCACGCTGTCGAAAGTCAGCTGTGCGCCGTCTTCCCCCCGTGTATCCACGGTCAAGTCGGCCAACTTGTTCTGCATCCAGTTGCCTTCCACGCCGAGTGAAAACGTGGGGGTTATCCCGTACTTCAACTCCCCGTTGACGAGCCAGCCCACCGTCCACGCATCGGAGTGATCGGTCAACCCGAGCTTGTATACCCCTCCGTGAAGGCCCAATGCCACTTTCCCGCTCGTATCTGCTGCATGCAGCGGATTGACCGGCAAGATCAACAATGCCAATACAATCGCCGCGCACAGCAGGCAGTTAAGTCGATCCATCCAACACCTCCTGTTTTTGGTGATCGAAGGACTACTTTCTCCCGCCTCTGCCGCGTGGCAGCCGTGCGGTCGTGTGCAGTAACCCTGCGCGCAAACCCATGACTCAGCTACTCGCAGTCGTCGACTCAAGGTGCAAGGCAACGGCAGCATCGGCGGCGACGGTTCTGCAGACATTCGATACCGAAATCCCAATCAGGGTAAGTAGGGGGGGGAAACCATGTCAAGCAAAAAGCTTGCGGTATAGCGCAATCCGCCTTAGCCCTTTGCGTGCGAATCATGATGAAAAGCACCGAATTCCAGATAGAATACACAAAAGGAGTACGGAGATGTCATTCTGGACGAGGTTATTGGGCGCGGCGTGCGTTCTCTGACCCTGCGCCGAATTCGTAGGGGAGTGCCGTAACCTTGGACCGGTTTTCGACGTAGAAGTACTAGATTCCGGAATCCCGCGTAAAGCGAAGACCCATAAGAAAATGGAGGCAGCTCCGTGATGAAGAAGAAACCCCTGCTGATAGGCGCCGCCGTCGTGGTTGTGGGGGTTGTCGTGCTCGGCGTGGCGCTCAAAGGGCGCAAGCACGACGACCCGGTAGTCCAGACGGCCAAGGCCAGCCGGCAGAAAATCGTACAGAAGGTCAATGCCACGGGGAAAATTCAACCCAAGGTCCAGGTGGATATCAGCGCCGACGTGAGCGCCAAAATCACGAAACTCGCGGTTGTCGAAGGGCAGTGGGTCGAGAAGGGCCAGCTCCTCGTCGAGCTGGACCGCGAGCGCTACCTCGCCGCCGTGGAGAGTGCCGAGGCGAACGTCCGGGGGGGCGAGGCGAACGCCGCTCTCGTCCAGGAGAACTTGAGAAAGACCGAGAAGGATTTTGCCCGCTCCAAGGAATTGGTGCCGCAGAACCTGGAATCTCAGGCGGCCTTCGAGTCCAAGGAAGCCGCCTACCAGGTCGAGAAGGCCCGTCACGATTCCGCCCTGAACCTGGTGCAGGAGGCTAAGGCAGCGCTCAAGCAAGCCCGCGATGACCTCTCGAAAACGACTATCTTCGCGCCCATGGCGGGGACGATCAGCGATCTCAACAAGGAAGAAGGCGAGATCGCGATCGGCTCCCAGTTCCAGGGGGACGTGATCCTGGTGGTCGCCGATCTGTCGGACATGGAGGCCCAGGTCAACGTGGACGAGAACGATATCGTCAACGTTGCGCTCGGCCAGGAGGCGGAGATCGAGGTTGACGCACTGCCGGACCAGCAGCTCAAGGGTGTTGTCCGCGAAATCGCCAACAGCGCGAACGTCGCCGGCTCAGGCACTTCCGATCAGAAAACCGAGTTCGAGGTCAAAATCGGCGTCATCGATCCGCCCGCGACGCTCCGTCCGGGAATGACGGCGAGCGCCGACATTTCCACGAAGAGCAACGACGACGCGCTCAGCGTGCCGATCGAGGCCGTGGTCGTGAGGACCGTGGATCAGCTCGTGATGCAGGGCGAGAGCCGCAAGGATGCCGAAGCTCGGTACACGCCCGACAAGGACGGCTTCGTCGAGCTCGTGTTCAGCATCGAAGGGGGCAAGGCGATCGCGAAGCAGGTGAAAACCGGTATCCAGAGCGACGAGCTGATCGAGATTCTCGATGGCATCAAGGAGGGCGACGAAGTGGCGACGGGGAGTTATCGCGCGATTTCAAAGGATCTGCAGAACGGCGCCGTGGTGCGCGTAAACAACGAGGCGAAGAAGCCGGACGAAGGCAAAGCGGGAGGATCGCGGAATGATGGTTGATGCGCCGTCGCCGACGGACGCGACACTGTCGCTGAGGGACGTCACGAAGACGTACGTGCTGGGCGCGGACAAGGTGCACGCGCTCCGCGGTGTCACGTTGGATATCGCCAAAAACGAATACGTCGCGATCATGGGCCCGTCCGGATCGGGGAAGTCGACGCTAATGCACCTCATCGGATGTCTCGACGTGCCCACGTCGGGCTCGTACTGGCTCGAGGGCCAGATGGTCGCGAAGATGTCCGAATCGCAGCTGGCCGAGATCCGGAACCGCCGGATCGGGTTTGTCTTTCAGACCTTCAATCTCATACCGAGGGCGAACATCTTTCACAACGTCGAACTGCCGCTCATCTACGGGGGGATGGGGAAAAGCGAGCGGCGGGCGCTCGCCGCAATGGCGATCGAGAAAGTAGGGCTCGCCGATCGCATGAGGCACAAGCCGAACGAGCTCTCGGGCGGACAGAGGCAGCGCGTGGCCATCGCTCGCGCGCTGGTGTACAACCCGTCGATCATCCTGGCCGACGAACCGACGGGAAACCTCGACAGCAAGACGGGGGACGAGATCATGGGACTCTTCGACGAGCTTCGCGCCGCCGGGCAGACGATCATCCTCGTGACTCACGAGGAATACATCGCGGGCCACGCGCTGCGCGAGATACGTCTGAGGGACGGCATGATCGAGAGCGATGTCATGACAGGCAAAGAGAAGAGGACGAAGCGGTAAACGCGGATCGGTGCGGAGCGCGCCGCCCAGGGCGACGCGGAGGTCCGAACGGCATGAGATGGGCGATCGACATTGGCGAGTCGTTTCAGATAGCGTTGGGAGCGCTCCGCGCGAACAGGGCCCGCGGCGCTCCCACGACGCTCGGCATCATCATCGGTATCGTCGCCGTCGTTCTCACCATGACGGCGGCGAACGGGCTGCAGAACAAGTTCCGTCAGACCTTCTCCGCGGTGGGCGCGGATGTGATCTATGTGTCGCGAATGCCGTGGATCATCATGAACGACTTTTTTCTCTACAGAAACCGACCGCACATCGAGCTTCGACAGGCTGACCTCCTGGAGCAGAAGCTGCGCGGCCGGGCCATCGTCAACCCCCAAGTGGGCGGTTCTCACGATTTGAAATACCGGTCCGAAACGATGGAAGGCGTGACGACCATCGGCACTACGGAGAAACAGATTCTGGTCACGAGCACCCAGCCGGAGAGCGGCAGGTTCATCATGGCGAGCGACGTGAGCCACAAGACGGGCGTCTGCGTGATCGGAACGGACGTTCGGAAGGGTTTGTTCGGGACCGAGAACCCCATCAACAAAAAGATCAAGATCGGCTGGAATGTGTTTCGCGTGGTCGGCGTGATGGAGAAGCAGGGGGGGAGCTTCCTCGGGGGGCCCAATTTCGACCGGCAGGTCTACGTGCCGATCACGTCGTACGTCAAAGCCTTCGGCGGCGCGCGCGGGCGGCTGGACGTGGACGTGGCCATCAAGGCGCCCGCGCAGGAGGCCCTGGGGGATCTGGAGTTCGAAGTGATAGGGGAGATGAGGAAGATCCGGGCCTTGCGGCCGACGGAGCGCGACGACTTTTCGATCAACAAGCTGGATACGTTGACGGGAACGTTCAACAAGATGATGGGGGTCGTACTCCTCGTGGGATTGCTGGTCACGAGCATCTCGCTTTTCGTCGGGGGAGTGGGCGTGATGAACATCATGTTCGTGTCGGTCACCGAGCGAACGCGCGAAATCGGCATCCGGAAGGCCATCGGCGCGAAGCGGCGGAGCATCCTGCTTCAGTTCCTGTTCGAATCATGCGCCATCTGCCTCACGGGCGGCGCGATCGGCATAGTCCTGGCGGTCATTCTCACTGCGGTCATCAACGCGGTGCTCATGCCGGCGAGCGTGTCGCTACCCATACTGGCCGTGGCCGTTTCGGTTTCCGTATTCGTGGGCACGGTCGCGGGCTTCGTCCCGGCATACAAAGGGGCGAGGCTCGATCCGATAGAGGCGCTGCGGTATGAGTGAGCCTGCGCGCGAAGGCGGTCGAGATGCGTAAAGCGGACACTCTCGTCATGTCTTTCAAGGCGATTCTCAGCAACAAGCTGCGATCGACGCTCACGCTCGTGGGGATCGTGGCGGGAGTCGCCTCGATCATCGCCGTGATGACGGGCATATCCGTCGTGCAGTCCACGATGGAAAAGGAGATGAGCGTTCTGGGCGCGCAGGTCTTCCAGGTTCAGAAGTGGCCGGCAGGGGGGTTCGGGGGTGTGGAGGCGCATCGAAAAGCGATGAAAAGGCCGCCGATCACGATCGAGAACGCGAAGGCCATCCGCGAGCAAGTGAAGACGGTGGATCTCGTGGGATGCGAGCTCTGGGACTTCGGTTTCGTCGTGCAGTACAAGGATCAGAAGACAAACCCGAACGTCAGCATCTGCGGCGGCACGCCGGAGTATCCTCCGAACAACACGCACTACGTGGGACTGGGGCGGAACATCTCTCAGATGGACGTGCAGAGCGGCCGAAACGTGGCCGTCATCGGTCACGCGATTGCGGACAAGCTCTTTCCCTTCATCGACCCCATCGGGAGGGTGATCCGCCTCGACGGGCGCAAGTACGAGGTTGTCGGCGTATTCGACGAGAAGAAATCCGCTTTCGGCGGAGGTTTCGACAACTACGTCCTGATACCCATCACAACCTTCACGGGGATCTACGGCATGATGAGTCGGGACGGTTTTCCCCGCTCCGTCAACATCACCGTTCGTGCGAAGACACCGGCGCTCACTCGCGACGCCATCGAAGAGACGCGCCAGGTGCTGCGGCGCGAACGGGGCGTCAAGCCGAACGAAGAGGACAACTTCGATTTTTTCAACAGCGAGAGCCTCATCACGCAATTCAACCAGCTCACCGCGGGAGTGAAGATTGCGGCGTTCATCATCGGTATCATCGCCCTGGTCGTCGCCGGAATCGGGATCATGAATATCATGCTGGTCTCGGTCACCGAACGAACCAAGGAGATCGGCATCCGCAAGGCGCTGGGCGCGAAGCCGCAGCACATTCTCACGCAGTTCCTTCTGGAGGCGATCATCCTGTGCAACATCGGCGGAGCCGTCGGCGTCCTGGCCGGCTTCGGATTAGGCAACGTCGTTACGCTGTTCACATCCTTCGACATGCATGTTCCCATGCATTGGGCCGTCATCGGACTCGTGTTCTGCTCTGCGGTAGGGATCGGCTTCGGGCTGCTGCCCGCGGTACGAGCGTCGCGGCTCAATCCTATCGATGCGCTTCGTTACGAATAACCGTCGGCGCCGACTGTGACTCCCCATGAGGCGCGGCCGGAGGCCGGAGCCGCAG
>CAZYCB010000554.1:0-5993 GCA_964645735.1 uncultured bacterium
CAACGAGAAGATGCGCGTTGCGGAGGGTTTCGTCGGAACCGAGTTTCTCATGGAGAAAGGCCATCGTAGCGAGAAAGCCGGCGACGGTGCAGGTGTCGGCAACGACTGTCACGCTGCGCCGCGCGCCGGCGACCGGCCAGCGCGCGCGCCTTGCCGCTACTTCTTTTCCGGATTCAGCTCGTTCACGTCGAGCTTCTTGATTTCTCCCTCGTAGTACTTGATCTCTGCGGGGAATTTCTTCATGAAACCGCCCACGATCGACGGCCAGGCGGATCCCCGGTACGTGTTGTACTTCTTGATCGTGACGATCCAATCGTCGAGCGCGGTCTTGATCTCGTTGACCGATGCTTCCATGTTGCGAATGTTCTCTTGCGTCGCCTCTACCGCACGGAGCTCCGGATACGCTTCGATCTGGATTCTGAAGGCCATGGCGGCATTGACGACGTCCGTACCCGTTTTCGTCAGCTCGTTGGTCCCTTTCCCTTCCGCCGCCGCCTTTTCGAAGGCATCGCGAGCCGCTTCGTATCCGCTTCGCGCCTGGGCAACGGCGATGAACGTTTCCGATTCGTGTTTCATGTACTGGTTCGTTATCTCCCAGACGCCCTTGATCTTCTCGGTGCACGTATTGAGGGCGGCCGAGTACTGCGATTTGGCTCCTTCCACAGTCTGGAACTCGCGATTGAGGTTGTTCCATACGCCGACGATCGACGACAGGACACCCATCCCGATCAGAAGGATAGCGATGACCAATACCGCGATGCCTACCGACGCCTTTGTCATCCGACGCTCCTTTCTCCGTTACTTTCCGCCGCGGACTCTTCTCAAAACCTCGTCCGTTTGGGTGATCAACGTGGTGATCCCCTTGTCGTAGTTGTTGAAGTTCATATACTCGACGGCGCTGTCGACGATCGGCCCGTAATCCACCGTCGTGAAACCGGGGAGCCCTCTGCCCACCGACACGGTGAGCTTCTCCTCGGCATCGGGCCGTACGAGCCACACGACGCCGTTGTTCCCGCCTGCGGTGCTCAAGCCCTTCTTGCCGAGGCCGAGCCAGCGGCCGTAATGCGTGGCCCAATCTCCCGGCTGCTTGACGCCGGCGATCACCACGACGACGACTTCGGCGATGCCGTCCCTCTTGAGCTTCTCGCACACGGCGTCGCCCTCTGCGATTACCGGATCCGAGAGGACTCCCGCCTTGTCGATCACCCACGACGCCGTAAGCGCTGGAAATGCCGGGTCGCCCTTGGGCACCGAGACGTTCGGGTCATAGCGGTCGCCGCCGCTCCTGCAGGCCCCGAAGGCCAGCAGCACGACCAAAAGACAGCGTGCGATATTCCTCATCGTTCTCCCTTTTCCCCGCACACGGAACACGCATGTTCCAGCTTCCTGCTGCACCCGGCTCCGCCTCCACCCGCGCAGGCGCAGGCGCACGCACAGCTCACGCACGCGCAGGCACACGAGATTCCTGAGCCGCCAAACCCTCCCCCGCCACCGCTGGATCTGCCGCCTCCCGACCCCCCCCTGCCGGCGCGGCCTCCCGGCAAGCCTCCGTAGAAGATATTGCCGCCTGAATACCGTCTCTTGCTGGAATAAAACGCGAGGATAAGGATGATGAGGATGACCGCCACGAATATGAAGACGAAGAATCCGTTCGCCCCCGACAAACCTCCGCTCGATCCGCTTTTCAGGTTCTTTTCGGCGATTCCCGAGGGAAACAAGCCGACGGGAAAGGACACGTGAATCGTGAAACGCTCTCCCTCGCCAAGGCGGTAGCGTTCCCACGTCATCGCGTCGCCCGAGATGAGCGACGGCGAAGGATCGGCGGTCACGGTCTTCAGACTGGCGAAGAACGTCACGCCGACACGGAGCGTATCGGTAACGGCTTGGTCGTACCACCCGGGCGTGAAATCCAGTTTGTAGTTTCCTTCTGAAGCGTAGAACAGACCTCTTTGTTCGATCGAGAAGCGAACCTCGAAGGTCTCGCCTGGCCGGTAGTCCCGGTCGAGATCGAGCCGCACACCGCTCCAGCCGCCGCCTCCGGCGGAGGCGATTCTCGCGACGGCGCCCTGTGAGCTCTTGATCGTGAAGCTCGAATTCGGAGTGCCGACGGTGATCCAGGGAATGTGTCCGCCCGTCACGAGCCATCTCTGATTGTACTCGATGGTGACGGTGCCGTCGGAACGGGGGGTCAGACCGACCGCGTAGTTCAGAATTCGATACGTGCCCGTGTCTCCCGCGAGACACTGACCCGCCATGGAGATCAGACTCGCCAGAAAGAGCGCGAGCGTCAGCCGTCTCATGCGCCCGCCCCCTTCTTCTCCCGGCTCTTCGTCCTCGGGGACTCGTCGAGAGGGCACCCGCCGCCGCACGTGGTCTCGTGTTCGCACCCCTGACACACCTCGGATTTGAGGAGATGTTCTCGAAGCTTCACGCATGTCGGATGCAGCCAGATCGTCGACCACTCATCCTCGAGAATGTTCCCCACGGAGTCGGGCCACGATTGGCATGGGAGAACGGTTCCGTCCGGCTGGACCGTCATGTTGTGGGCCGCCGCCGAACAGCTCTTGATGCCCAGGCCGAGTTCGATCGGGTCGACTCCCTGCTGATAGCACGTGGGAGAATACCATTGCAGCCCCATTCCCAGTTCCCCGGCGGTCCGGCATCCCTCGACCAGCACGTTTTTCATGGCCTCGTCATCGAGCCCGTTCTCCTGCTTGTGCTCCACTCCATGGCCGCTGCAAATCAACGTGTTGCAGGCCACGTGCCTTACGCCTTCGCCGTGCAGCCACCGGATGGTCTCGCTGAACGAGCCCGCGTTCGTTTTCGTGAGGGTCGTATTGGTCACGATTTGCATGCCGATGCCGAGGGCCTTCCGTATCCCGGCCAGAGTTTTGGCATGAGAACCTTCCGCACCCGTCATGCGGTCGTGTATTCCGGGATCGCATGACTCGACGGTAACCTGCGCATAATCGAGGCTCGCCCCGCGGAGAGCTTCCGCCAGCTCCAGGAGCCGCGTGCCGTTCGTGACCAGCCCGGTGACGAACTCGTCGGCTTCGCTCACCAGTTCCACGAGATCGTCACGGAGCGTCGGCTCCCCGCCGGTGAACACGACCTGAGGCACTCCTGCCTTCCACAGGGCTTCGTATACCGAGATCCACTCCGATGTGCCGAGCTCGCGGCCGACTTTCCGGTCACCGACATAACACTTGGGACACTTCAGATTGCACCGATAGGTGAGCGCGAGATCCATACGCGCCGGCGCGGCCCATTTCCCGTACTTCAGTTCCTTGGGACCCAGGCCCGCTTCCAGGGGACACGTGCAGTCCGCCACATGCATCAACGTGCCGAAGATCCGGTTCAGATCGCCGAGGATTCTTTCCCGCGCGACCTTTCTCCACGGCAGGAGCCCCCGGGAGTACCTCTCGGACATCCTGCCTATGACGTGGTCGATCACCGCCTGGGTCTCGTTTCCATCGCCCTGCTGATAGAGCCACATCGCGTCGATCAAATGGGCGACGAATTCCGCGGCCGTACGGTCCAGAACGATCGGGGGCTGCATTCCATCGATCCACAGGAGGTTGTCCTCCCCCGGGTCCTTGCGCCGGAGGTGGAACCTGTGCCCGTTTATGGTGGCGTGCAGAACTCCGTCGCTTCTGAACTGCGGCTTTCGATCCACGGTCGGCTCCTGCCCGTCATCGGGCCAGCTAAATACAGACGGCCTGTTCCTTTATTCGGTTCGACGTGCGATTTTCCGCGAGAGAGAACACCGCATCGGTGAACAACCCCGCAATCCACAGGCATTTTTGTCAGAAGTCTCGACGGAGTATAGGGACGGATTTTATCGAGAGTCAACGAGAAGTGAAAACGGCGACCGTCCCGATTCGAAGGCCGTGGCCACCACGTCCGCCGCGATAGTGTATACTGCACTTCTCGGATCGGCCGTCGAACCCGGTGACGTTGACATCGCGTCGTTTTGTGAACTCCGCGCTGGAGGAACGTTCCCATGGCGAGGATCGCCGCGACCCTGCTGGTCTTGTCTCTCTTCATCTCGTGCACTGGAGCGCGCAAGCCGGAAACGGAGACTACCCATCGCGGGTATACCGTCTTCTGCGAGAAAGACTGCTACGTCATTGTCGATGTCCCTTTCGAAGAGGCATGGGGGACTACGCTTTTTGCATTGGAAGATCGGGAATGGCCGTTTGAAACCGTGGACGAGGCGTCGCTGGCTGTCACGACAGCCTACGTAGCCATTGGCACGAACGATGACGCTGGTGCGTGCTACTTGTCGGGAGCGGGTTTCTCGCAGTTCAAACGTCCTGACACGCAGGCGGTACTCACTGAGATGCGATGCAGACTCATCATACGCCTGGCGCCCTCGGGAGAGGCCACAACGCAGGTGAGGGCGCTTGCGGAGGTCCAGGGGAAGTTCAACGTACGCGATTTGCGCGAGACAGGCCGAGAAGGAAGCATCACGGAGTGGCTGGGCTGCGAATCGACGGGGGAGATCGAGCGGGAGTTCTTCGACTCGTTCCTCACCCGCCTCGAGCCGACCCGGTACGATCCCCCGGTCTACCGCCGAGTGCGGTAGTCGCCCCCGCGGGAAGACCCCTCTGATGGACGGCAAAAAAGCGAGCCCCCGCCGTGTGCCAAACGGGGGCTCGTTGCGACACCTGTCAGTCCCGCCGAGAAGCCTGGATAGACGGCAATTTCGGCGCGACTATCTCTATCGCTTGGAATGCCTTGCTTGTCGTCGCCCGCACGACAGCGCCCACGGTTTACGGGTTGACAGTCGGCGCTTTTAAGGCTTAACATGGCCTATTTGAATTTGGTCGGGTTTGGCGAGGATTCCTTCCTGCCGCCTCATTCTCTGAAAGGACCCTTCATGAACACGAAGTCTTACTTCCTCAAGGAAGCCGCTTTCGATTCCTTCGTGGAAGGGATGATGAAGACAGCCGTGGTCTACGCGCCCGTGGCGAAGAAGAACTGGTTCGTCTTCGCGCCCATATCTTCCCCGAAGGAAGTCCGGCTGGACTTTGATCTGACGATCCTGCCCCCAAAAAAGGCGATCTTTCCCGTCCACCAGGACCTTGTCTCTTTCGGCCCCAAAGGGGGGGCGACCGCCATCCAGCCGGAGCCCCGCATTCTTTTCGGCGTGCACTTCTACGATATCAAGGCCATCGACATGCTGGACGTTCTCTTCCGCGAGAACAACGAAGATTGGAACTACCTGGCCCAGCGCGAGCACACGACGATCGTAGGATCGAACATTCAGAGAGTCTCCACGCGGGCTTTTTGGGCCACCGTGGGCAAAGGAGTCATGCCGCGCGGACACGACGCCTTCATCACCAAGCTGCCGAACGGGTATGTGTTCGACGTCTTGACGCCGAAGGGCGAGAAGCTCGTGGCCCTCGGGAAATTCGAGCCCTCGACAGAAGCCCAGATCGCCGAGGCCAAGAAGATCAACGAGGACGTCATGGACAAGTGCCCCGAGAAGCTCTCGCACGGCACACACGAGATCGCGACCAAAGTCCGAGCCGCGTTCAACAGCAAGCTCTGGGAGGAGCTTTCGCGCACCTGCTTTTCCTGCGGCACGTGCAATATCGTCTGTCCCACCTGCTACTGTTTCGATGTCCAGGATAACTGGAACCTCGATCAGGTCTCGGGCCAGCGGTGCCGCTCTTGGGACGGCTGCCTCCTCGAAGATTTCGCCAAGGTCTCCCTTGGCGCGGGCGCCACGGAGAACTTTCGCGACGCGAGGAGCCAGCGCTACCGCCACCGCCTGATGCGAAAGGCGACTTACCTCAACGACAAGCTGGGTGGGCCGGCCTGTGTAGGCTGCGGGCGCTGCTCCGCGCAGTGCGTCCCCGATATCGCAGACCCGGTCCGCATCATTGAAAGTATCATGGAGGGCTAACGTGAGCACATCTATCCAATCCACTCAGAAGACGTATCCCAATATCTTCCTGCCGCGGCCGGCCGAGATCATCCGGACC
>CAZYCB010000555.1:0-2054 GCA_964645735.1 uncultured bacterium
TCCCCGGTGTACGAAGCGTCATCCGTTGTTCTCATGCGAAGTCAAAGCTATCTGGGTGAGGAAATGAACAAGCTGGTTGCAGCGCGGGGGGAGGAGGACCGCACTGTAAAGGACAAGGAGATCCTGGCGCAAACTGCCGCCGAGATCGAGAGCCCGATATTTCTCGATCAGCTCGTCGAGGAACTGGGGATTTCGCAAAACTCGCGACTGGTCGCCAAAGCGCGCGCGGACAGGGAAAACGCGTACCCCGACATGAGCGTCGACGAACTCGTCCGTCACTCGCTTCGGGAGATGCTCAAGGACAAGATCGACGTTTCGCTCGCCGGCCCCGGCATGTACAAGATCGCCTGCTATGACGTGAAGCCGGAGACGAGCTACATGCTGGCGACGAGAGTGACGGACCTCTTCATCGAATCGAGGCGGGTGAAGTATCTCAGGGGGCTGCGAAAGGCCAGTGAGTTCACGGACGAACAAGTTGCGATCTACAGGGATCGGTTGGCGCAGTCGGAGCAGGCGCTGGACAGAATCAAGGAGAGGATGACGAATCTCGCGCTCCACAAGAACCCCGTGGGCGAGACGAGTCCCGGTTTTTCGAAAGACCTGGGCGGGGAGTCGAATCTTCGTCTCGCCGAGACGCTGAAAGCTCAACTCGACATCGATGTTCGAGAGACGGAGGACGTGGTCGGGAGGACCGAGCAGCGGCTCGCAAGAGCGCTGGGGTACCTCCCCAACGGAACGAGCGTGTGGCAGGACGCTGACATCAAGAACATGCAGGAAGGGCTCGCTGCACAGCACAACGGTAAGCTGCTGCTCGAGCTTCGCACGAGCGGCGTCACGGACGAGGATCGGCTGAGGGCCGACGAGGGCATTCGTGAGCGCCAGAATGGACTTCAGCGGCGCTTGGTCGAAGTCGTCGACGCGCAGTTTCCCGACGTGAACAGAGAATACCGGCCGCTCCTGGTCGAGTATTTCTATCAAATCACTCTGTGGCGAGGGCTGCAGAACAAACTGTCGCAGCTGACTTCCTACATAGGCGGGTTCAAGGAACAGTTGAGTGCGGTGCCGCTTCTGCAGACCGAGCTCACCAAGCTCGAAAACGAAGTGGCGACCAATCGCGAGATCTACAACTCCTTCCTGAGGGCGAAGACGTCGGCCCAGGTCAGTGAAGCCGCCCAGAACACCGGTGTGGAAGAGACGATAGACGTACTCGAACGGCCCTTACGGCCGCTTCGTCCTGTGAAGCCCAAAAAGGCGGTCACGGTTCTCCTGGCGCTGGTTCTCGGGGCCGGTCTCGGTCTTACCGGACTCGTCGTATCCGAATACACGGACACGTCGTTCCGATCCGTGGAAGATGTCGAGAAACGCCTCGGCCTGCGAGTTCTGGGGACCATTCCGCTGATCGAGGACCACGCAGAGTGGAGCAAGACGCGAACGAGGAAGCAGCTCGTTGTGTGGATCGCCACGACTCTCCTCGTTGCAGCATTGTCTCTGGGGGGATTCTACTACTACGGGAAGATCGCGAACAGGCAGGCAGCCCACGTTCACATGACCGGGACCAGTCAGAAGTAGGGGGGAATATGCCGGTATCGGGGGAAAAGGGCAGCATCTTTGACGTGTACGACGTTGAGTCGCCCATTGCGACCGAGCTTCGCCGTTTGTACAGCAATTTGCGCAGGGAATCGAAAGTCCACAACTTCAAATCCTACCTCATTACGAGTTCGAGGCGTGGGGAAGGGAAGAGCACGATCGCATCGTACCTCGCGGTCACCATAGCACAATTTGCGCACAGGAAAGTGCTGATCGTGGACGCGGACCTGAGGCGCCCGAGAATCCACGGGATATTCGGACTGCGCAATGCCGGCGGGTTGATGGAGTGCCTGAGCGAAGGCGGAGACCCGCTTGCCGCGATCAAGAAGACGCAGCTCGAGAACCTCGATGTCATGACCGCTGGCGGCACGACGGGAGAGCCTTCGCGGCTGCTCGAATCGGAAACGCTGTCGGAATTGTTCCAAAAAGTGAAGTTCTACTACGATATCGTCCTCGTCGACAGCCCG
>CAZYCB010000556.1:0-15222 GCA_964645735.1 uncultured bacterium
TTCGTCCACCTCACTTCACTTGTGCCGTAGGATTGAAATTCGAGGGATCAGGGGCAAGTTTTCCTTCCCGTCGTCCCTTCCACCACCACCTGGACCAAAAAGCCGTCACGGACCCAATGCAGCGGCCGTCGTCATGATCGCCACCTCCTTCATTGGTTTTGGATCAGTTGACCGAGAATCGACTGAACTGGGAAGAGCAAGCCTGTGTGACGCACGGCCACACAAAGTAGAGGACAAGTCAGGTGCCGACGGGGACAAGGGTGGCCCCTCGACCCCGACAGACTAGGGGCACCTCCACTACGTCCACCGGCGGGAATCGTATCTTTTGGTGCTCACGCCGGGCCCCCGCTACCAACACCAAAAGAAGTATTCCCGGCAGCGCTGAAACTGCCGGGAATTTTCTTATGTGGACCAGCGCTTTTCTCTCTCCTGCATCTACGATGACCTTCTCGATGAAAAGCTGAACAAACTGCCGCTTTTCCTCGACGGTCCCCTGTTCGAAGATCCGCCCGAAGGGACGAACGGAGTCCACCATCTTCCGCGCGAGACCCCGAATGTCGTGGCCGTTCTTAGACGCAGCTCGCAGTTGCCGCAGTTGAATCTCTAAATTCTCGCGCTCCCCCCTCAGTTCCGTGAGTTTGCGGTCCAACAGGGAGACGTTCTCTTTTCCGACCCTCATCAGCACACCGTCAACGAGCCTATCGATTTTTCGATCGCACTCGGCGATCTCTCGTTCGTGGGATCGGATCTTGTCCCCTGGATCCTTGGTGGCAACTTGGAGTTCCTTTCTGATCGCCCTCTCCAGAACGGCGTCACTGCCCTCGTCGAGAAAATCTCCGACCTTATCGCCGATGAGCTCGATTGACCTGCCCCCTGTGATGGTACCACACGTCAAGAGAGTCCAGGAATTGGTGGTCCGCGTCGCGGCACCCTGCCGAGATGAATCCCGAGCCGCGAGGTGAGCGCCCGTTTGCCGGGATTGGAGCTGACGATCTCCTCTTTCCGGTCCTTTCGCAGACTCTTGATTCGCCGCTCTACTTTGAGGGCGAGGCTCCTGTCCCCGAGCCGCTTTTTGTAGACGAGCCGAAGCGGACCCTTCCCACGAAGACTTCTCGCGCACCGGCTCCCGCCAGCTCGATGCTCGGAGAGTCTCCGAGCGACATCGGTCGTGATCCCTGCGTAGAGGCTTCCGTCTCGAGCGCGTATCAGGTAAAGATGCCACCGCGGCCGGTCATGAAGTCTTTTCGCCACACCGTCTCTATTCCGCAAAGAGCCCTTTCGCGCACTCGACAAATAATTTTAGCACCGATTCTCCCCATCCGCGCGCCAGCGTTCGATAAAGGCCGCTTCGGTCGCCGGGCGCCCGCCCGTACTCGTCGTCGGCGGGGGGGGGCGGTCAAGCACCTTTACAACGCGCGTTGACACCGGGGTCTGTGCGAGAACGGTTTCTCCCGGTGGTCACGACAGCCGCCTGTCGCGCTTTGAAAAGAAGAATTCCCGGCCCCGAACTCTCGGGTGCCGGGAATTCTCGTTTGTGAATCGATCGAATCCTCGACTGAAAGCCCACATCAATCCGCGCGTGGCGGGCCGATACGGAGCGCGAGACCCTTTTCCCCCGCGTATTTCGCTGCGAAGGACATGAGGGCGTAAATGAGCGTCGTGACGCCGGTCATTTCCAGCGTTTCCTCGACAATCGTGGACACGAAATACCCGGGGCCGCAGCGGCCCTCGTGCGCCGTGAGGTAAACGCCGCTCAGCTCCTCGAACCCCATGGCCCCGACGACGTAGATGACGCCGGCGATGATGATGAGCCTCCGGATCTCCTTCGGGAGCCTCAACACGAACGGCAAGTATACGAGGGCGACGACGGCGACCACGAACACGTAGACCACTACCCACGAGAGGAAGAACGATTGGGGCGAGGAACCGCGCACCGACGTGTTGACGACCCGCTCGTGGAACCCGGTGAACTCGTCTATCGAGATGTACACAGCGATCAGAGAGAGCCCAGCCCAGTACAAGTAGCTCCTGCGGCTGAGCTTCTCCGCGGTCGCAACGTAGAGAGCGAGAAGCGCGCTTACGAGCCACATCGCCGAGGCGAAGTACGTCGGCACGTTCTCCTCCTGGTCCATGCGGAAAAGAGGGATGAGTCCACGGAGATGATCGTGGCCGAACACGAAGGTCGACACGAGCGCCAGCGCGTTCGCCACAATGAGGACAACGATGACAGCGACGAGCAAGACCACTACCTTTCGCGGATTGAGTTCGATTGTCATGTCGCGCTCGTCCTTTGACGGTGTTGGGTGATGGTGTCGGAGACTCGAGCTTTCAGCGGGCGGGACTCCCTGCAGCATCTCGTCACCCCGCGCGAGCGAGGCCGACGTTCCGTCGAACCGCCCGGAAATAATCCCCCCAAGGATTGAATGGCGGCGATTATAGCCCGGGAAACAAGAATCCATCTATATCAAATCCTCCGCGGCGAGGAGGAAGTGCAGGCTGGACACTTGACGCCCGACGCGTTTCGTGCCTATAATCGATCGCTTTCGCAGGATTCCGTCGGGGGGTCCACGCGGGCTGCCCACGGTCGACCCGGGTTCGACTTCCGAGAACGTGTCCCAAGGCCGCCGATCGGCCGACCGCGTTCGGGATGTCGTCTTACGAAAAGGAGATTCGCATGACTTTCGACCATACCACGGTCGGCGACGTGCATGTTCTGACGCCCAAGAAAAACCTCGTGGGCGGTGACGAGACGCTGGCTCTCCTGGGAGTCATCGACGAGGTGGCCGGCAGGGGCGCTCCCAAGATCGTCCTGGACCTCGGGAAGATCTCCTGGATCAACAGTACGGGGTTGGGGTCCTTGGTGCGGATGAGAACGACGTGCAACAACCGGGGCGGATGGTTCAGGCTCGCCCGCGTTGGAGAAAGAATCAGCTCGATCCTCGTGGTAACCAAGCTCGTGCTCGTCTTCGACACGTTCGAAACGTCCGAAGAGGCCGTGGCAGGGGCCCACAAGGACGGCGCATAAGCCGATCCCCCGGGCCCGGCGATCCGCGGGTCCTCTGTGCCGATCACAACCTCGCGATCGAGTCTAGCGGGGCAGTTCGAAGTTGAACGGAATGATCACCCACACCTCCACGGGGTTACGCCCCTGGAGCGCGGGTTTGAAGCGGGCTTTCTTCGCGGCCTCGACCGCAGCATCGCGGAAAAGTTCGGGGCCGTCGATCGCGACCGCTCTCTTGACCCTCCCGTCTTTCCCAACCAGCACGTTCACTTTCACGACGCCGGAAATGCCCGCTTCCTGCGCCAGCTCCGGATAAGCCGGCTGTTCGTGGCTCAGGAGAACGGGGAGTTCGTCGAACGCGACGAACTCGCCGGGGGCGGGAGACAGGTTAGCTCCGTTGAGATCGACGATGATCGAGTCCGCGCCGTGCGAGAGATCGCTCGCCGTGATGGGCGCGAGAGCATCCGACATTTCGGCCTGCGTCGCGATCGTCGATTGGCGAGCCTGCTCGTCGGGCACGGGTTCCGGAATACCGATCGACGGCGGGGCGGCCGAAGCGGCGACATTGAGCTGGGCGGCCTGTGTAGTTGTCTTCGTAATCGACGGCGGAACACCCATGTCCTTGATCGTGACGATTTGAACTCCGGGCGGAGGACCCGTCTCTTCGATCGTCCTGTGGGACCACAGGTACCACGCTGCGAAGATAAGAGCGGCTACGAGGAGAGATAGCGCGTTGGAGAAGCTGATCCACTTGCTGAACTCCTTCTGCAGCGGATGAAGTTCTCCCGTGAGCGGAAGCCGAACCGCATTAGCTAGAGAAAACGGTTTCACTGTCCCTCTCCGATCAAGGCCTTCTCCGATTCCAGCATGGGGATGACGCTGAAACGCTGAACCCGGGCGTCCTCCAGTGCGTCCAGCATGTCCACCATCTTCTCGTAGCGGGCACTCCGGTCGATCTTGACGAGGACGATGAGTTCGGGGTTGTACTCGAGCTCCAGAACGAGCATGTCGCGCAGTTCGTCCCACGCGGTGGGCGTGAGCCCGCGTTGTCCCACGTCATAGACGACGTCCCCCTCCTGCGTGAGGTAGACTGTCATCACGTTGCTCGCCGGCACTTCGACTTTGGCACCTGGTTCCGGAATGTTGACTTCCATAGCGAGCGGGCGCCGGAACACGGTCGTCACCATGAAGAAGATGAGGAGAAGAAACGCCACGTCGACCATGGGCGTCATATCCACCCGGATTCCCACCCGTTTGCGCTTGCGCAGACCGAGCGCGGACTTGGCCTTACCCTTCTTGGGTTCTATGTCTACGGCACCCATTTAACGGATCCGTCTCCCTTCCTCGCTCTATTCGGTCTTTTTCTCTTTGAGATCGGTCATCAAATTGAAACGAAGCGTGTTGGACTGCGCCAGCCCGTCCATGATATCGGCGATCGCGCCGTAGTCCACTTCCTTGTCCCCCTTGACAACGACGATCGCCGTGGGGTTTTTCGCGCGCCACATGAGGATCGCTTTCACCAGATCGTCCCTCATGACCTGTTGGGTCTGGGACAGATCCTCGTCGGAGATGAAAATCTCTCCGGCTTTGTTGACCGTCAGGATAATCGTGTTGGTCTCCGGAACGTGGATCTCCGATTTGGACCCCGGCAGAACGACGCTCACCCGCTCCGGCGGTTTGAAGGTCGTCGTGGTCATGAAGAAAATGAGAAGGAGAAACGCCACGTCGACCATCGGCGTCATATCGATCTTGATTCCGATCCGTTTGGCCACGGTCTAGGACTCCTTCGTCTGACGGAGGAGGTCGATCACCTCGAAGCTCGTCTCTTCGATCGCGCTCATGAAGTTATCCACGCGCGCGGCGAAGTAGTTGTACAGAACGATCCCGATGATACCCGTCGTGAGCCCGAGAGCGGTGTTCACGAGCGCCTCGGAGATACCGACGGCCAGCTGAACCGCGTCGGGCGCGCCGGCCTGGCCCATCGCTTTGAAAGCGCGGATCATACCGATCGTCGTCCCGAGAAGTCCGAGCATCGTCGCAATCGACGCGATGGTCGACAGAGCGCTCAGGTTTCGCTCGAGAATGGGATTCTCCAGCGCGGTCGCTTCCTCGATCGTACGCTTGGTCTCTTCGAGAATCTCCTTATCGGTCGCCCCCGAGCCTTGTCCCATCTGATAACGCCCCAAGCCGGCGCCGATCACGTTCCCCAAGCACCCGCCTTGCTTCTTGCAGGCGTCGATAGCTTTTTCCATCTGGCCTTCCTGAACGGTGGACTTGACGTTCCTCATGAACACCGACAGACCACCGCGGCCGCCCGCTCGCGTGAGCACGATGGCGCGCTCGATCGCGAATGTGGTGCATAGGAAGAGCAACACCAGACCGAGCACGAGCAGAGGGCCACCCTGCTTCAGGTACTCGGGAGAGTTGTCCCAGATGACGTATGAGACAACCACCGAGACGATGAATATCAACGGAAAAATGAACCTTCTCATTCCTCTCCTCCCGATGTCTGGCGCGGGTGGTCGCGCCCGCCATCGCTATGTTTTCGGATTTTAACCGCGAGCCGGGCCATCCCCTTCAGTGCAGTAGTCCCGGAGTATAGCCGCGGCCGCGGAGCGGCGTCAAACAAAAAAATCGGCACGCGCCGCCTACCGGCCGCCCCCTTTCGCGCGCTTGAGGAGGTCCCAACTCGCTCGGAGCGACGCGTTGTTCGGGTCGATGCCCTGAGCCTGCTGCAGGGCCTGCTCAGCCGCGGCGATGTCCCCGAGACCCATGTACGCCTGACCCAGACCCACCCATCCGTCCGTGTTCCGGGGCTCCGCGACCGTGGACCTCTTGTAGGCGTCGGAGGCCTCCTTGTACGCGGCGCGCTTCATGTAACAGTAGCCGAGGCCTCGAAGCACCCCCGCATTCGTCGGCTCGATCTCGGCCGCGCGCTGGTACTCCCTCTCCGCCGCCGACAGAGAGTCGACCGCGATCAGCGATTGCCCCAGAAGCGAATGGGCCGATGCGTACCGCGGATCCAAGCGGATCGCGTTCCGGAACGCCGGGATGGCCTTGTCGAACCGTTTCGCCTGGAACTGCGCCACTCCGGCATTGAGATAGTAGAGGGGCACCTTCGGATCGTGGCGGATGGCCTTATCGAACTGGCTGACCGCCGCGTCCGGACCCTCGGTTTTCAGCGCAAGAAGCCCGAGCTGGAAGTACGCCTCGGCGCAGGTGGAGTCTGACGCGACGAGTTGATTGAGGGTCGCTCTCGCCATTTCCTGCTGGCCGTTCTCCATCTGGTACGCGGCGAGCAGAACACGGTCCTTCGACTGCCAGTGCAGCGTATCCGGGAGCGACGTGTAGATCTGCGCGCCCCGGTCCCGCATCACCCGGTCGCGGTTACGTATGGCCGCCCGGGCATATGCGATCCTGACGGAAGCCCGCGTGCTGTCGATGTCCATCGCCTTGGACGCCGCCTCGAGCGCCTGGGTGTATCTCCCCGCGTCGTAGAGCGCGCCCGAAAGGCCAACCAGCGCATCGACATCGGACGGCTGTTTCTGGACGTACGTCAGGTAAACCTGGGATGCTTTGTCGTACTGCTTGGCCAGAACGAGAAGGCCGGCCAGATCCTTGAGCACGGGCGAGTAAGTCGAGTCGATTTCGACGGCCTTCAGGTAGCTGTCGCGCGCCTCGGTGAAGCGCCCTGCCTTTTGATACAGCGTGCCCATGAAATGGACGAACGACGCTGTCGGGGGCACACCCGAAGTCTGCAGAGCTTCCTCGCACGCGGCGATGGCCAGCGCAGGAACGTTTCGCTTTTCGTAGACCTGTGCGACGAGCTTTCCGTGCCACGGGTCGGATGGATTGAGGTGAAAAGCCGAGAGCGCGTCCGTTTCCGCCATCGTCAAATCGTTCGTCCCCATGTACATGAGTGCCATTCCGTGGAGGTAGAGATCCTCCCCCTGAGACACGCCCTTCTTTTTGGCTCCCTTGTTGAGGAGCTTCTCCGCCTCGTCCCACTTGCGGTCGCGAAGCAGAAGCCGAGCCTCGCCGTAAACTGCCGGCCAGTACCCCGAATTCTGCCGGCTCGCGGCGTGGATCTCTTTCGCACCCTCGTCCCAGCGGTCGGTCTCGATGAGCACGATGCCGAGCATGGCATGCGCTTCCGGAAAATCCTTGCCCCCCGCTTTGGCCTGTTCTTCGATAGCTTCGCGGTAGAGCCGTTCTGCGTCCGCAGATCGGCCCGCGCGGAGATTGACTTCGGCGAGGCCGAACTTGGCTTTTGGCGTATCTTGCCCCTTCGCCAGAGCTTCTTCGAAACTCGCCTTCGCGTCGTCGAGGCGCATCTCGTCGAGCGCCTGGTTGCCGGCACGAATAGGATCTCCTTTGTACGCTGTGTTCTTCTGTTCGGCATGACAGCCGGTCGCCCAAACGGCGACAAGAAATACGGCCGCGAAGGCTTGAATCGCCGGACCGACCGTACGGAACCCCGAAAGGCTCAGCTGGCCAGCCGGCCGTTCCACATGCAGGCGGGATCTCCAGAAACCACGAAGCGATCTCATCAGACCTCCTTCAGTGAGTGCTACCCACGGGTTTGCGCGTGAGGACAATCGGTCGCGCCGTCTGCCGCGCCGGCAGAACCCCCGCTCTTTCGATCTGGCGCTGTCCACGGTCACTCGTCAGCTGCGTCACGAACATCGCGGCGCGCACGCTCCCGTTGGCAAGACAAGCCACATAGAGATAATGAAAAAGAGGATACTCTCCATAGCCGATCTTTTCGTAAGCAGGCTCGACCGCCGCGGAAGCGGCGTCTTTCTTTATACTGACGATGCGAACGCCCTTCTCCGCGAGACTGTCCGGGAGACTGAGCGTGCTGGAGATGCCGAGACCGCGGGGATCGGCCGCGACGGCCTGAACCACATCTCGCTCGTCCTTCAAGAACGTCACACGCGGCGAGGTTTCTTCGCCTTCCCATATATCCAGTCCCGAACGAAACGCGTCCCACAGCCCCTGGTTGGGGTCGGGAACGTAGAAGTGGTCGAAACGCGCATTCATCTCGTCGCCGAGAAATCCGCGAAGATCGTCGAGCGACAGCGAGTCGACCGCGGACTCCGGATTGACGAGAACCACGATCCCCCCCAGTGCGATTGGAAAAAACAGGACGGAATCATCGACCGCGGCATGGATAATCGCCTGCTCCGCGTGCGTGGGAGGGCGGTAAAGCAGTCCCACGGTGGCCGGGCGATTCGCGATCGCTTCCAGGGCCCGGGTGGTCCCTCCGTCCTCCACGAGGACGTGGAGGCGAGGGTAATCCCGCTCGTAATTGGAAACCACGCGCGGAACCACACGAGGCGCCAGCTCCCGGCCCACGAGCGTGATCGTCGTGACCGTGTCGCTTTCGTTCGATAAGCGGAAACCCACGCCCCGCTGGACCTGCTGTCCACGATATATGAACACCACGGCCATCACCAAGGCATAAAAGGCCACGCGGACGAACAGCCGGGAGGGGCGTTGCCGAGAAGTTTTCATCGGTGTATGCAGTTCACCTCCTCGGCCCGGCCTGAGGGGAGGGCTCGGCGAAGGGACGTGACCTGCGGCTACAAGTTAGTTAATCCAATCGACCGTGTCAATCCTAGAGAAGAACGTCCGGGAAGATCGGACCCCGACGTCCACCGGAAGCCGCCCAAAACCCTATTGACATCCGCCTGGGGGGGTGCTAAAGTCGCTCCCATCTTTTCTACCCCACCTGAAATCGATTCGGCCATGCGGCCCGCGTTCGAGCGGGAGTGGGAATAGTTGTCCGCCATGTCTAGGAGTGGTTTACCGATGATGCGAAAGCTGGTTTGCCTGTTCGCGATGGGTGCCGTAGCCGTGGCCCTCGGCGGGTGCGGCGAGGAAAAGCAGGTCGATGCCTACACGAAGGCGACGCTGCGGGAGGCAATGTACGGCGAGGTTGTGAGCGAGGGGTTCATGTACAAGATCGTGAATCCGCAGGTCCTCGACACACTGGGTAACTTCGTGGTCGTCCGTCAGGGAAACCTCACGGCGTTCATCACCGCGAACAACGTCGCCGCTCAAGTGGCCAAGCTCGGAGATATGTCGAACCTTTCTTTCAACGTCGTCAAGAGATTCCGCCCGATGGTTTATTTCCAGTGTGTGAGCATCATCTCGCCTAAAGATTCAGTTCTCTGCTCTTCCGAAAAGCCGATGGCATTTCCTCGTACAGCCGATGCGGCGACTTTCGCGCCGCCCGCGGATTACACAGACGTGGCGATGACCGAACTCCGCTACGACGATACCGGCGGGCTCCAGGCCTTGGTAGGCAAGAAATTCTCGACTCGGGCCAAGCTCGTCCCCGTCGAGGGGGACAGCGCGACGGTCTGGATGCTCGAAGGCGACAAACCGTGTCCTTCCCCGTTTCTGCGCACGCCGCAGCGCGTGACGGTCTCCAAGCTCCGCGTGAAGACGCCGCGACCGAGCATGCAGATCGTGATGCGCATGCTCGCGAAGACCGAACAGGATTTCGTGGGCGGCTTCACTTTCGCCTCGGTCGAACCTCTGCCCAACCGCGCGGAGAATCAGATCTGCGGGACGGTCGAAGTCGGCTACGTGCGCTTTCTCGATATCGTCTACATGAGGTAGGCGAGACCCGAGAGACAATCAGATCCGCACTGTATGAGAGTCCCGAGTGTTCAGCGGGCCTTGCCGGCGCAGAGATCGTTGCGGCGTGATCTCGCTCGCTCCCGTTCGCTCATCCCTCGATCACGATATCGTATTCCACGGGCGCGGCCTTCTTGAGCATCGCGCTCACACCGCAGTATTTCTCCTGACTCAGCTGGACCGCTTTCTCGACTTTGTCCTTCGCGATGTCGCGGCCTTTGAGGGTGTACGTAATATGGATCGCTTTGAAAACTTTCGGGTGGTCATCGGTGACATCCGCCCGCGCCTCGACGGAGAAAGACTCGGGTTCGATCCGCATCTTTCGCAGAATACTGATGACGTCCATCGCCGTGCAGGCGGCCAGAGACGTCAGCAGCAATCCTTTGGGCCGGGGTCCCTTGTTTTGCCCCCCGACGCTGACGTTCGCGTCGATGGGGATTTCGAATCCCTCGAGTTCACCCACGAAATGCATTCCATCCTTGAGGACGACTTTCGAGTCCATTCTTCATCCCTCCCCGTGCTCCGGTTCGACCGTCCAACGGAGAACGCCGGCCGCCGGCACACAAGCTCGGTGCCGTTCGTCACTTTTTGAAAAAGATATACGCCGCCAGACCCACGAGCACCACGGCGAACAGGCGCCTGAATTGCGCAGTGGAAAGGTGCTCGACGACGCGCGCGCCGATCTGAGCCCCCAGTACTCCCCCGACTCCCAACAGGATCCCGACCTTGTAATCGACGTTCTGAAGCTTGTTGTGCGCCACGAGCGCGGAGATCGAAATCAAGAGTATCGCGAGGAAAGAGGTGCCGACCGCCCTTTGCGCCGTGTAGCCCAAGAACAAGAGGAGGGGCACCATGAGGAACCCCCCACCCAAACCGGTCAACGCGGCTCCCACGCCCACCACGATCCCGGAGGCGAGCAGAACAAGAATGTTGGAATTCACGCGATTACTCCTTTGCCAAGCATGTCATCGACGGCACAGACGGAATCCGTCTACCGCGGACTCTCGACACCGCGCCAGTCCGTATAGCCGCTGATCAACACTCTATTAGAAAGACCGAGAAAGCGCAACCACTGCGCATCAAAGCGAAGCGCCCCGGAGAACGGTCTCCGGGGCGCGTGGATTTCGAGGTGCCAGGCTTCGGACTCGCCTCGCAACCGGACGAAACGGCCGGATCAAGCGAAGCGCCGGAAGAGTTCCTCCATCGAGTAGAACTTGCCTCCGTCGTGCTTCTTCGTCGCCTTCTCGATCTCGAGATCGAGCCGTTCGTCGAGAGTCGGCTTCCGCACCTGATAGAAAATCCCCGTGTACATCGGGTCCGACACGTAGGCCATTTCCATCGCTTTGAGCTTGTTGTCCTTTGGATAGCCCTCGGGCAGCGGCTGGAAACGCGACTTCGTCTCCTCGAGATTGAGGACCGGGAACGTGCGGCACGGGGAGAGGATATAAACGATCGACATGCCCCTGTGCGTGATCGCCGCCTTGATCGTCTCGGTGAGCTCCTTGACTTTCAGACTCGTCATTCTCGCGATGAACGACACGTCGTACGCGAGGAACATCGGAATCGCATCGAGCGTATCTTCGTAGACGCCGAACGGCGATGTCTTCGTCTGCTCCCCGGGGGGAGTCGTCGGCGATGCCTGTCCCTTCGTCAGGCCGTAGATGCGATTGTCGATGAGAAGGTAGGTGATATCGACGTTCTTCCTGGCCGCGTGCGCGATGTGCCCCCCGCCGATCCCCAACCCGTCGCCGTCGCCGCCGACGGCGAACACGGTCAACTCGGGAGCCACCGTCTTCGCTCCCACCGCCGTGGGAACGGCCCTGCCGTGAGTCCCATGGAGCGAGTACGCGTTGAGGTAGTGCGACAACCGCCCCGAGCAACCGATGCCGGAAACGGCGACGATGTTCTCCGGCGGAATTTCCAGATCGAGCAGCGCTTTTTCCAGCGCGTTCACGACGCCGTAGTCTCCGCAGCCGGGACACCAGATAGGAGCGACGACACTCTTATAGTCTTGTAATGTTCTTTTCATCGACAATCCTCGCTACTTTTTCGATTCCCCTGAGTATCTCTTCGGGAGTGATGGGCACGCCTTGATACTTGTGAATCTCGACGGGCTTGATCCCGAACTTCCCTTTGATGAAATGGGCGAACTGCCCCGTGTAGTTCTCTTCCACGATGACCACCTGTTTGAGCCCCACGAGAAAATGCCGGATCTGGTTTTCCGGCAAGGGCGAGAGCACCCTCGGATGCAGGTGGCGGAACTTGATCCCTTTGGCCTCCGCGAGGTAGCGTGCGTCGCGGATGGCGCCCTCCGTCGAGCCCCATCCGATAACGCCGATCTTCGCGTCAGCGGACCCGTGGTACTCGGGAGGATTCTTCTCGAGCGCACTCGAGAGCACATCGAGCTTCTTGAATCGCTTCTCCATCATGCGCATGTGCGTCTCCGGCGTGTAGTCCGCGCGGCCCTCCTCGGTGTGCTCGAGACCCGTCGCGGTGAACTGTCCTCCGGGCGTTCCCGGGCGGGCGATCGGCGACACGCCGTCATCCGTTACCCTGAACCGCTTGTAGTTCTTCAGATCCTCTTCCGTCGCTTCGACGCGGGACACAATCTCGACGTGCTCGGGATCGGGTATCACGACCCTCTCCGACGGAACCGATTGCCCCAGGAACTTGATCTTCTCGAGGGCGGGAATGCGGACAGTCGCCCTCCTGTATCCAATAGACTGGTCCGTGAGCAGAATCACTGGCATCTGATAACGTTCCGCGATGTTGAACGCGCGGATCGTCTGGTAAAAACTGTCCTCCACTCCCGAAGGCGCGAGTATCGCCCTCGGGGATTCCCCTGCAGCCCCGTAGATGCTGAACTTCAGATCGGACTGTTCCGTTTTGGTCGGCAAGCCCGTGCTCGGCCCGCCGCGCTGGACATTGACGACGACGATCGGGACTTCCAGCATCGACGCCAGGTTGAGCTGTTCGCCCATGAGCATGAGACCGGGGCCCGACGTCGGCGATAGGACTTTCTCCCCGCAGAACGACGCGCCGATGATCGCCGAAATGGACGCGATCTCGTCCTCCATCTGAATGGCGCGGCCGCCGACCATGGGCATGAGCTTGGTGAGCGTTTCGAAGATCGGCGTCGCCGGCGTGATCGGATAGCCCGCCACGAAACGGCAGCCGGCCGCTATCGCGCCGAGCGCCACCGCTTCGTTCCCCGAAAGCATCATGTAGCGCATCTTCTCGTCCGACTTCGTCCCGAGGTGGACGTCCCGCGCGATCCCCGTGCCCTTCGCCGCATCGTAGCCGGCCCCGAGCGCGCGAAGGTTCTTCTCGACGACGGCGGTTCCTTTCGAACCGTAGCGGTCGGTTATGAGCTTGTGGAGCACCTCGGGCCCGATATCGAAAATGTATCCCAGCACGCCGAGAGCGACGACGTTCTTGCCGAGCTTGCTCCCGGTGACCCCAGTCGTGATCTTGTCGAGCGGGATCGCGACCTTCTTGGCGTCGAGATCAGCCGCGATTTTGACCGAGTCGGGGTCGTATATGAGCGTACCCCCCGTTTTGAGATCTTCGACCGTCTTGTCGTACGCCTGTTGATTGAAGACAACGAGGTAGTCGACACGGCTCCCCATCGAGTACACCGTCCAATCGCGGATGCGGATCTGAATCATCGAGAACCCACCCTTGATCTCTGCGGGATACGTCGGATACGAGAACACGTGATATGCGGTCCGCGAGGCGGCTTGCGCAAAAAGCTCCCCGCAGCCCACGACACCCTCTCCGGCCTCGCCGCCGATGCGGACGACGAAGTCGACGTTGGATTCAAAGCCTCCTGAACTCATGATCGTTTTCCCGTGGTTAGCGAACAACTCCCCCGGGGACCCCGGCTGCCGGTTTGGCAGCGGTTTTCCCGGAGACGAACAAACCGGGCGACACAGCCGCCCCGCTATCCATGACCATCGCGATGCAACTGATTATTGAGCATGCAGTTGCCCCACAGGGGCGGGGGCGAATCCCGGCATTTCGCGGGATCATACCACACGACCCGTGAGAAGTGAAGCGGGGAAGACGCGGCTTCAGTAAAGATTATCTGTTCCCGACCGTTTGTCCAGAGCTGACGCGGGTCCCCTCGATTGACGCGTCCTTCGCAACAGAACGCTTCGGCCCGGCGCTGGGCGAAGAGAAGCACCCGGATCTTTCCGAGCGCGTTCTGGATCCGACGGTGCGTTCGAGGATTGGGGGCCTCGACATCGCTGCCAAGCGCGCGGGAGACAAAGTCGGAGAAGCGCCATTCGGCATCCGCGTTCGCACGGACCCACGGAAACGAAAAAACGGCTTACCCAAAAATCGCGAATGGTTTAAGATAACCGAACCCTCAGAGCGTGGAGGGGTTCAGGAACCACGGATCGACCGGAGGAAGCGCATGCCGATGATCACCAAAGGTAAGGAACTCACGATCGACGACATCGTTGCCGTGGCGCGGCGCGGCGAAAAAGTGGAGCTCGATTCCGACGCTGTCGAGCGAATAAGAAAGTGCCGCCAGTTCATCGAGGAGCGCATCCAGGCCCGTGAGATCATGTACGGCGTCAACACGGGAATCGGCGAGTTCTCCGAAGTCGTGCTGAACGACGAACAGGTGAAACAGTTCCAGCGCTACCTCATTTACAACCACGCGGCGGGCATAGGCGATCCGGCTCCCATCGACCACGTCCGCGCGGCGATGCTTCTCCGGACAAACGTGCTCTCCAAGGGCTACTCGGGATGCCGACCCGAGATCGCGTTCACCCTGGTCGAGATGCTCAACAGGGGTGTCACCCCGGTCGTTTGCACGAAGGGTTCCGTCGGCGCATGCGGGGACCTCGCCCCGATGAGCCAGATCGCTCTTCTCATGATGGGCGAGGGCGAGGCATTCTACCAGGGCCAGCGGATGTCCGGGGGAGACGCCCTGGCGAAGGCAGGGATTCCGGTGCCGGGCCTCCAGGCGCGTGACGGGCTCGCGACCATCAACGGTTCGAACCTCACGAACGGGATAGGCTGCCTCGCCGTTCACGACGCGGAGAGATGGCTCCTCCAGGCGGAGATCGCCGCCGCGATGACGCTCGAAGCCCTGAAGGCGAACCTCAAGCCCTATGACACACGTCTCCACGCGCTCCGCGGTTTCCCGGGGGCTGTCACGTCTTCATCGAATATACGAAAAGTGATCGAGGGATCCGATCTGACGACCGGTAAAGAAAAGGTCAAGGTGCAGGATGCGTACAGCATGCGCTCGACACCGCAGGTGATAGGAGCGGCTCGCGATCACATGAGATGGACACGGAGCCAGCTCGAAATCGAAGCCAACGGCGTGGGAGACAATCCCCTTTTCCTCGCCGAGGACCGTGTGGTGCTCACCGGCGCCAACTTCCAGGGAACGCCGATCAGCCTTCCTCTCGACACACTGGGCGGGGCGATCACAATGATATGCGTCCTCTCGGAGAGACGTCTCAACCGCTTGACGAACCCGGCGCTGAGCGTGGGGCTTCCCGCTTTTCTCACCAAAGGTGCGGGGATGTACTCCGGTATGATGCTAAGCCAGT
>CAZYCB010000557.1:0-1767 GCA_964645735.1 uncultured bacterium
CCGCGCGTCTCCGCCCGCCGCCCCCGCGTCGGTCCGGCCGGCCCGGGCGCGGGGCGGGGGGCTGGCGCGGGGGGCGGAGGGGACACACATTCTCGTGATTCGGAGGGCGGGTCTCGATAAGGTCGTCGGTGTCGAGGTCAACATCGGAGAGATGATTCACAAAGGCAATCTACGGAACGACTTTTGGCTCAAGAACTACGATATCGTGTATGTGCCGCAAAGCCGCCTGCAATCCGCGGGTGAGTTCATGGCCATACTTTACGACGTGTTCTATCCGCCGGTGGATATCTTGCTGCGCGGGTGGCAGTCCGCTGTCATGTGGCAGCAGGTCGATTACATGAGCTCGAATGACTAGGAACGCGGCTGTTTTGCGGGCCGCCGGTTCTCAAAGCTGATTATGGCCGATCGTCTGCAGATAAAACGCGAGGCGACGCTGAGGGATTTCCTCAACGTCGTTTTCCGCTGGAAGTTCCTGATCCTTGCCGTCGTTCTCGTGACGACCGCGGTCATCGTCATCATGAGAGCGTCGCAACCGGTCATGTACGTCTCGAGCTCGCGCCTGCTGGTTCAACGCGGCAAACGCTCGACCGTTTACATACCGGATCCCCGCTACCTGGCGTGGGCGGAGGAGATGAGCTCTCAGCTCGAAGTGATTCTCTCCGAGGCGGTTTTCTCCGGAGCCCGGGAGATATTCGCTGATTCGGTGGCCGCCCACGGGCTCCAGGGCACGCGGACCTTCAACGCCGGGGCGGTAAGGGCCGATGTGATCGGCGAGTCGAACGTTATCGCCATCAGCTACGGCGGGCTCGATCCCGTCGAATGCGAGTTCGGATGCGCGGCGGTGACGCAATCGTACCTCGCGTACTACGAAAAGGAAACGGCTCCCCCGCCGGTGGAAGACTTCTTCAATTCGGAAATCGATGACGCCCTAGGGGAATTGACGCAGTGGCGGCAACGGAAGAGCGATTTTCTCCAGCGCGAGGAGTGGGCCGGGGCGGAGGAGGAAGGCAAGAGCACCATGTTCAAGGTCTCGCGGATCGAGACGAGCGTTGCCGAGACCGCCGGCGATCTCTCCGCGCAGAAAACGCGAGTCGACAAACTGAGGACTTTCATGGACCTCCCGGTAGACGAGCTGGACGAGAGACTGTCCGCGACGAGCACGGATAGTCCCGTTCAGTCGAAGGCCCTCGGCGACATACGGTTCGAACTTCAGAAACTCAAGACCAAGCGCGAGGAACTTCTCACTCGGTACACCGAGAAACACCCCGACGTGATGTCAGTGGACAACCAGATGGTCGATCTGAAGAAGCAGCTCAAACAGGAAGTCGAGAACGCGTACGAACTCGCGGTCGCGGAGTACGACGAGCTGGCGGCGAAGCAGAAGACTCTCACGAACGAGTTGGCGCAGACCCAAGCCGAAATGGCCTCGCTTCCCGACAAGGATAAGCAGCTCGCTCGAATCGAGAGCAACATCACGGCATGCGAAGACAGGTACCAGCTTCTGCTCCAAAAGCAGAACGAGGCGCAAATCGCCGTCGCAACGAGCACGGAGTTCAAAATGGCTGTTCTCACGCCGCCGGGCAAGGCGACGGCGAGGCGGACGAGCGACTATGTACGTCTCGCCGTGGGACCCTTCCTCAGTCTCATCGTAGGGTTGGGCCTCGCGTTCTTTCTCGAAGGCATGGATCATTCGGTAAAGGACCCTGCGGAAGTCGAGCAGTACCTGGGCATGACGGTTCTCGCCACCGTGTCCGAGACGAAGCAGAG
>CAZYCB010000558.1:0-8667 GCA_964645735.1 uncultured bacterium
TCGCTCATGACTCCCTCCTTTCCTGTCTCGAATGACGTGTGCGGGACTACCTCGCGACTCCGCGCGGCGTGCGGTCCCCGCGACCCGCCCCCCCGCCTGGACTCAGCGAACGGTCAGTTCGTCCAACAGCTCTTTGGCTCCGGAGAACTTGTCGAGCACGAAGAGGACGTACCGTCCGTCCACGCTGATCGCTCGCGTGAGGTCGGGCATGAAATTGTAGTCCGCCGACACCGCCTCGAGATTGCCGTCGAAAATGACGCCGATGAGATCGCCCTTGGCGTTCAAGATCGGGCTTCCCGAGTTGCCGCCCGTGATGTCGTCCGTGGAGAGAAAGCACACGGGAACATCCTGGAGGCCCGGGTCCGCGTACTTCCCGAAGTCTCTCGTCTTGTAGAGTTCTTTCAAACGGGCGGGACAATCGAAAGGTTCCTCTCCTCTATCCTTCTCGATCACGCCTTCGAGGCACGTCTGAAAGCCGTACGACACGGCGTCCCTCGGCGCGTAGCCGCGGATTTCACCGACGGACAGACGCATCGTCCCGTTGGCATCGGGGTACATGAACGCTCCGGACTGCGCCTGCCTGAGGGCCATGAGCTGCGGCTGGAGCCTCTGCAGCGCGCCGTCGAAAGCGTCCGACGTGTCTTCGAGCTGCTTGTATTGGAGCTCCACACGGGCGGCGAATTCGATCAGCGGGTCCTTGAGGGCCATGAGATCCTTCATCGGCATCCCGAACATCTTCATCCGCTCGTCCTTGTTCGTCACCTTCGTCCCTCCGTAGAGCTTGTCGACGAACGAGTCGATCGCGTTCGCGGCGGCCTCCCCCGACGCCCCAGCGACGACGGGCTCCAGCGCCGTGAACTTCTGGCCTTCCGGAAGCTCGAGCGATTTCTTGAGGAAGTACCCCAGCACTCTCTTGTCCGACTTCTCGTCGTAACGGAGGTCGGCGAGCCCGAGCTGTTTCTTGACGAGCGGTTCGTCGCGGTCCTGGTACCCGGG
Organism: uncultured bacterium; assembly: GCA_964645735.1. Taxonomy (GTDB): domain Bacteria; phylum Krumholzibacteriota; class Krumholzibacteriia; order WVZY01; family WVZY01; genus CAZYCB01. The sequence goes on from CAZYCB010000558.1 coordinate 997, forward strand.
GTCGCGATCGAGATCGTTCGTCTTCTCGTGTTCTTTCGCCCATCTGTAGACGGTGAACGCGCTCCTGAAGGCGGACGTCGAGTAGGACATTGCGAAAAGAAGCGACGACAGCCCGGTGGTCTTGCGGTGGGCCGTGTACTGAGCGCCGATCTCGTCGAGGACCTTCCCGTATTTCTTCTTCATCTCGGGCTTGGAGGCCATGAACGCCCTCAGCGCTTTTTCCTCTTCGAGCTTCATCCCGAGGAGATCCGATTTCTTCAATCCTTCGAGCATTCCGATGTTGTTCTTGTATCCGTTGTTGAGCCCCTGGATCGCTGACGCGGTCTTGATCGCCGCCTCGGGGCTCAGCTTCGACTCTTCCTCGTAGATGTCGAGGAGATCCCGCGAGCGCTTTATGGCGCGCGGGTAGTACTCGTTCACGGTGTAGTCGATCGCGTACGACGAACGGTACCGCCGTGTCTGCCCGGGGTATCCGACAACCATGGTGAGGTCGCCTTCCTTCAGAGGGGCCGTCGAAAAGGTGAGATACTTCGCGGGCTTGAACGGCACGTTGTCCTTGGCATACTCGGCGCTGGCTCCATCGGGAGCCACATACGCCCTGAGGAACGAGAAATCGCCGGTGTGACGGGGCCATATCCAGTTGTCCTCGTCTCCGCCGTACACTCCGATCGAAGCGGGCGGGGCGTACACGATGCGGACGTCCTTGATCTTGAAGTACGCGTAGAGGTAGAACTCCGCGCCCTCGTAGAAGCTCCGCACCGTCGCTTCGACGTCCTTCCCCTCTTCGGCCGCTTTCACGATCTGCTTGATGTTGGCCTCGATCTTGTCGTGGCGCTCCTTGTCGGACATCTTGTCCGTGACGCCGCCCATCACCTCTTTGGTGACGTCCTTGATGTCGGCGAGGCAGCGGACCTCGTAGCCGAGAGCGGGGATCTCCTCGGCGGTGCTTCGCGCGAGGAAGCCCTCCGCGATATAGTTCGTCTTGACCGAGCTCTGCCGCTGGAGAGCGCCGAACGCCACGTGGTGGTTCGTGAGCATGAGCCCATTGGGAGAAACGAACGATCCCGTTCCGCCGCCGATCTGGACGACGGCGTCGGAGAGATCCGTGCCTGTCGCGTTGTAGATCTCGTCCGGGCCGAGAGCGAGCCCCTTGGCCTGCCACTGGTCGAACGGACAGCGCCCAAGCTTGTCCATCGTCCACATGCCTTCTCCCGCCCGCGCGGGCGAAACGCCCTTTATGGCGAGAGTGACGATCGACACGAGACAGGAAAGGACGGCGAACGCGGCGATTCTCTCGAGGGTCGTCGGCTGGTGCATCGTAGCCTCCTTGTTCTGAAGAAAACGGACATCGGCATATTCTATCTTATGAGAAGTGAAAAACCAACACCGATGGGAAAAGGGCGCCCGCCGCGGCGCGCGGGCACGTTGACAATCCGGCGGCGATCACGGACACTTCTCGATAGGAAGGGAACAACGATGACAGGAGGCGCCATGCCGGATGTTGTCAAGAGAGTGACGTACTGCCACACGGTCGTAGCCAACCGCGCCGCGGCGGGCGCGTCGGTGCTGGCCGAGCTCAAGCGGATGGGTGTCAACCTCGCCGCGTTCAGCGGATTCCCCGCACCGGGGGGAAAAGCCCAGCTCGATTTCGTGACGGAGGACATCGCCGCCGTTCGGCGCATTTTCAAGCGAAACGGTTGGACGCTGAGTAGGCCCAAGAAGGGCTTCCTCATCTACGGATCGGACGGTGTCGGAGCCGCTTTCCGCCATATCAAGAAGCTCGGCGCGGAGAAGATCAGCATTACGGCGGCGGACGCGGTCTACGCGGGGCAGGGCCGGTTCGGGATGATCCTGTGGGTGAGAGCGGACGACTACATGCGTGCGGCGAGGATCCTCAAGGCGAAATAGGCGCCGCTCGGCGAGCGCGCGTTGGGTTTTGCGAGGGCGGGATCATGCATCGTTCGAACGAACGATCCCTCGTGTTCCTTTGTTCTGGCTTTTCCGGCGCTTGTCGGCCAAGCGGCGTTCGTTCGACGCCCGTGTCGGACGGGTTTTTCGCCGCGCCTTGGGGGTAGCGGCGGCTCTACGGACGAGAGCCACGAGACGCTCGACGGCGTCATCCCGGTTTTTCCGCTGGGTTCTGTGCCGGCGCGCCGTGATGACGAGGACGCCATCCGCCGTCATCTTCCTTCCCGCAAGGCGGACGAGACGCCGGCGGACGTCCTCGGGGAGCGAGGGGGACCGCGCCGCGTCGAAGCGAAGCTGGACGGCTGTGGCGACCTTGTTGACGTTCTGCCCTCCCGGGCCCGAGGAACGGACGAAGTCGAACCGCAGCTCGTTTTCGCGGATCATGATCGCCGGTGTGACGCGAATCATCGAAAAAAACCTCCCGTCAGACTCGTTCCTGTGAGATGGATTATAGTGTGCAAGGTCGCCGCGGGGCGAACCCTTTTGAGCCGGGGCCGGACTCGTTCTAGAATGCTCGCGGACCGGCGTCGTCATGTTCCAGAGGAGGTGCCCATGCCGTCGTACTCGACTCAGTTTCCCGACCCGGTCGCTCTGGTCACGGTCGCGACGAAATCACGGACGAACGTCATGGCGGTTGGCTGGGCGTCGCCGGTTTCTTCCGACCCACCCATCCTCATGGTCAGCATCGCGCCCCAACGTTTCACACACGATCTCATCGTGCAGGCCGGCGAGTTCGGCGTCTCTATCCTGTCCGACGACCAGAAGAAGCTCTCCGAACTGGCCGGCACGCTCACCGGCGCGAGGACGGACAAGCTCGCCCGCCCCGAGTTCGAGACGTTCGCCGCCGAGAAGATCGAGGCTCCGCTCATCGCCGGCGCCCGCGCGTGGTTCGAGTGTACGCTCCACTCGCACCAGAGCGTGGGGGACCACACCGTGTTCAACGGAACGGTGGTGCGAACGGCGTTCGATGCGTCGAAATCGCCGCTCGTTCTCTTCTACAGGAAATACTACGCGCTGGGAGAAGTGAGAGGGACGTATCCCTGATGCGCTTCCAGACACCACGGATGGTGCGCTGACACGCCGGACACAGCGGCTGCGCGCGGTCGCACTGGCTCTCGGACCTGCGGACCGCTATTCCCTGACGAGCATCGCTTTGGCGAATCTCCCGTGAACGCCTCCGATGAACTTCGCGAGGTGAAGGGTCACGATCAGCCACAAAACACCGACGACAAGAATGATCGGCATGAGCCAGCCCGGCGCGAAGTACGCGGTGCCGTCGAATTGAAGGGGGGGAAGCCCGAAACCGTACTGCAGAACAGGGAGGGCTATCCCGGTCAACCCCAACGAGAGCATCGTGATAACGATCGTGAAGTAGAGAATGCCAAGCGGCAGCTGAAGAACCATGTAGATCATGGCAAACCACGAACGGCTGTCCAAAAAGAGCGCCTTGAAACGTTCCCAAAAACGGGGGTGCCCTTTCGTGAACATCGGCCGGCGCGGCATGCGAACACCCAGAAGAGCCTCCACGACACGTCCCTCCACTAGCGCGATCCCGCGGACGGACAGGAGGAAGAGCGCCAGAAAAGGAATCCCTATGATCAGCACGATGAGCCCCAACGACAACGACAACCCGGTCACGACCCACGTGAAGTAGAAGATGCCCGTGGCCAGGGCGAAGATCATGTACAAGAGCGCCCCGTACGCGCGGGGGTCGGCGAAGACGCCGAAGAAACCGCCCGGCCTGGACCGCCCGTTCGCTCTGTCCGTCGGGGCGAGTGTCGGACGGACGCGGGATTCGATCTCCCTGTAGGCGCCGGCAACCTCCGCGGGGGTTCCGTATTCCTCGATGACTCTTTGGAGGGCGGCCTCTTCGGAAATGTCCGGTGTACCCTCGAGAATCTGGTTCACTCCGCTTCTCAGATATTCCTCCGCGTCCGACAGGGCGTCCTGCACCGTGGCGGGATCGCTCCCGGTGAGCTCGGTCTTGAGCTGCCTGAGGAAGGCGCTGATATCGTTACTCATCGTCGTTTCCTTTGAGTGTGTTATCCACGAACGTCTTGGTGCGACGCCAGATTTTCGACCATTCGCGGAGCGTCGAACGCCCCGCGTCGGTGATCGTGTAATACCGCCTGGGCGGGCTCGACACGGACGGTTCCACGCGGCTTTCGAGCAACCCGCTGTTTTCGAGTGACCTGAGGACGGGGTAGAGGGCTCCATGCTTCATCATGGGGAGATCCTCTGCGGCCCGCTCGATCTGCTTCGCGATCTGATACCCGTACATCGGTTCGGACGTCTTGTCCAAAACGCCCAGAAGAATGAGCGCCGCGGTGCCGGCGTTGAGTTCCTTCTGGAATTTTCTGATGGCCGTCTCGGATACGTTCACGGCGTTCCCTTCGTTTTCTGCCGCGGAGTCCGCCTGTCGGCCTGAGCGCCGCGCGTCCATCGGACCCGTGTCGTCGCCGACACGTCAAGGCGATTGACCAAGGGGCTATCCGCAGGCGTTGTATGATACGTGCTTATTATTAGCGATAAGCTATTACTAGTCAAGCACGAAATCACGAAACGGGTGAAAATGACGGGCGCCCACCCCATGACCCAGGCGGCAGTTAGTATCTATCTGATTATTAATCAAAGGACTGTGCCAGGACCCCTCTTCAAAGAATCCCGACCGAGTTCGATTCGGAATCTGGCCCCGCCGCCGCTGGCCCCCCGCCCGCAAAAAACCCGCACAAAAAGAACGCGTGACAAAACGTGCGCCATCGTGTCCGATACAAGACCGGAAGCCCCAACCGTGACATTATTGTACTGCAGTGGGAGGGGAATTTCCAACCAGAGGAGGTGCGATATGCGTTTCGTCCTGACCGTTCTGCTGGCTGTGGTTCTGGTACCGGTGCTGGTCGCCGGACCGGCGCTCGCAGATGGCGGCAAAGAATGCAAGCCCGACCCATGCAGGGTCAAGTGCTGGTGCAAAGACAGGACCTGTCAGGGGGTCACAGATTTCATCTACGACGTGACGATTCCCTGGCCGTTCAGGAAGCACGTCAAGGATGCCGATGGCGACGGTGTGAACGACAAGATCGACAAGTGCGCGAATACGCCGATGGGCGCCAAGGTGGATGCCGTGGGGTGTCCGTTGGACGCGGATGGTGACGGCGTTTACGATGGGCTGGACGAATGCCCGGATACGCCGAAGGGTGCAAAGGTCAATGTCAAAGGGTGTTCGGGCGATGAGGACGGCGACGGTGTGGCGGATGGCATCGACGAGTGTCCCGGGACGCCCGCTGGGGAAAAGGTAGACAAGAAGGGCTGCCCGAAGGATGCCGATGGCGACGGTGTTCTCGACGGGGCAGACAAGTGTCCGGATACGCCGAAGGGCGCGAAGGTCGACAAGTACGGCTGCCCGTCGGACTCGGATAACGATGGTGTGGTCGACGGGATCGACCGGTGCCCGAACACGCCGAAGGGTCTCAAGGTCGACAAGTACGGCTGCACGGAGACCGAGACCGAATTCCTCGACAGCGGGGTCTTCCGCACGTCGGAGATCCGCTTCGGCACCGGTAAAGCGGAGATTACACCGGAGTCGTACCCGGTTCTCGACCGTGTCGGCGCGGCCATCTCGCAGTGGCCGGAGCTCGAGATCGAAATCGGCGGGCACACCGACAACGTGGGTACCGACGATAACAACCAGAAGCTCTCCGAGAAGCGGGCGCAGGCGGTCATGGAATATCTCGTCACGAAATACCCGAACATCAGCAAAGATCAGTTCACGGCGAAGGGGTACGGCGAGAGCAAGCCGTTCGCGACGAACGACACGCCCGAGGGCCGGGCCGAGAACCGGCGCGTGGAGTTCACGATCCTCAACAAAGAGGTACTCAAGAGGGAGACTCCTCTTAAGAAGTAGCCTGGGGATCGATTCCCGTCGGACGAAAGCGAGGGGCGCCGCACGTGTGCGGCGCCCCTTTTCATCGGGACAGCTCGAAGAACAGATCGGACTCCCGTAACCGATCGGACAGACATGTCTACGTTACGTTCCGGCCGAGCGAAGCTCGTCGGGCCGCGGGCCTCTGGCCGTCAAACGAAGGCGCCGATTGGCGAAGCGCGCGCCGACGAAGCCCCAGGCGATGCCGAGGCTCGCTCCGGCCGCGACTTGGCTGGGGTAGTGCTGACCCAAATACACGCGGGAGACGCCGACGAGCAGAGCGACCCCGAATCCGCACACCGTCCACCACCGCGAGCGAAACGTGGCCGCGACAACCGTCGCCGCCGCGAAGTAGTCGAGCGCATGATTCGACGGCATTCCCTGCTGCGGATCCTCGCACCCCCCGGCATCACGCTGATCGGGTTGCCGAACCACGCCGGCGAGATCGAAGCACGGTCTGGGCTGCGACGCGACGTGTTTGAGCACCCGGCCTCCCGTCTCGCCCGTGGTGAGCAGAAGCACGAGAAAGATCCAGAGGAGTGTTCCTCGCCTCTCCCACCTCCGGCGAAACACGAGGAGCATGAAAAGCGCAAGGGGAACGCCGAAGCCGTACCAGAGCGAGATCCACTCGAAAAACCGGTCGAGCACGGGATTCGCCCATCCGTGATTGATGAAGAGAAGTATGGATTTATCCACAGCGCCTCTTCTCGATTTTAAAACCCGGAGTAATTCCCCCGCAACCCCGAAGCCGCCTCTTTGTCGATCAGGATCGTCGCGAACCTGTGCATCTGGACGATCGTCGCGGGGTACCACGCGGTGATGGGACCTTCGACGGTGGCCCGTATCGCGTCGGCCTTGGCGGCGCCGGCGGCGAGAAGCAGGAGCTGATGCGCCTCCATGATCGTTCCCACTCCCATGGTGATCGCGTACCGCGGGACTTCTTCCTCCTTCGCGAAGAAGCGCCTGTTGTCGCGGATCGTCTTCTCGCTCAACGTCTTCACGCGCGTGCGCGAGCCCAGCGAAGACCCCGGCTCGTTGAAAGCGATGTGTCCGTTCGCCCCGATGCCGAGGATCTGGAGGTCGATACCGCCCATCTTCTCGATCTTTTCCTCGTACCACTCGCAGAACTCGTGGACGTTCTCGGCCATTCCCATGGGGATGAACATGTTTCTCGGGTCGACGTTGATGTGGCCGAAGAGATTGTTCATCATGTAGCGGTGATAACTCTTGGGATGGGAAGGGGGGAGTCCGACGTATTCGTCGAGGTTGAACGTCGTTACTTTCGAGAAGTCCAGACCCTCCTCCCGGTGGAGCCTGACGAGTTCCTTGTACGTGCCGAGCGGAGTGCTTCCCGTGGCGAACCCGAGGACGCAATCCGGTTTTTCCCTGACGAGGCTCGCGATCTGAGCTGCGGCCTCCTTGCTCACTTCTCCGTAGTCTTCCTTGACGACCACCAGCATGACATCGTGCCTCCGCGCGGAAAGAGCTAGGGCGGATCGAACGCTTGGGACAGCCCGTATTCTAGACCGCAGGGGCGGCCAGGTGCCACGTGATTCTTCGGTCCAGCCCGGAGGGCCGCTGCACGGCGAGTTCCACGAGGCCGTCGCATTGACATCGATAGCGCCCGATGGTAGTGTCATAGCCACATTCGGAAAATGACAACGGCCGGGGCCAAGACGGCGAGGAGATTCGATGCAAGACATGATCTATCTGGACAATGCGGCGACGGCTTTTCCGAAGCCGAAAGTCGTGTACGACTTCATGCACGAGTTCTACCAGAAACG
>CAZYCB010000559.1:0-6742 GCA_964645735.1 uncultured bacterium
AACCGAACGTCGCGTCCAACCGGCCGGCTCCGGCGATCCGCGTGCGAACGTCAATTGTACACGGGGTCGATGGTGTCATGCTCGTGGAATCGTTTGTCACGTTGTAGAAGGTAGCCCATAGGTCCGTGAATCGCATCGTTCCCTGCCTGCTTCCATCGTCGGCTCTTTCGGAATAGCTGATACCGGCGTTCGTCACCCGAATGATGTCGATACGAATCGGTCGGTCGATCGACTGGAAGGACACGTGCGGCAACGTCTTGGGCTTCACAGGTGGCTCGGGTCCCGCCGTGCGATCCAAATAGACCTCAACCCGAGCGCCGTCTACGGCCACCGAGTCGGCGACAATCCTTCCCCTCAGCAACGGCCAGAAACGGATACCATGCACAAGAAGCGATGATGCGATGACGGAGTAACGGGTCCGCGGGGGCGATCCTACTTGTGTTCTCTGCGCGAGCAAGAGCGTATCAGGCAGGAGCTCCAAATCCCTGGCGACGAAAGACCCGCGCAGCGGGCTGAAATTCGAAGAACCGATCCTGACTCGGTTCACGCCGTCTGCCGAGGCAATCGCGGCAGAGAGCCGCTTCTCGATGTACTCGGCGCCCGTGAAGTGTCGCACCGTCCCATAGCTAAACAGCACGACCGCGAGCACCGCAACGAGCCCGGCGATCCACCAGCGCCTCACTGCGCGACCTGCCCGGGAAGTCGATTGCCGACTCTACGGTTCCTCTCCGCCATGCGCGACTCCTCTCGTGGGCGATTCACGAAGTTCGCTCAACTTCTCGATTCTCCCAAAACTAGCGCCCCCATAAGTCTATAAGATCTTAATCGGAAACTTCAATCACACAAGTCAATCCCAACAGTTTTCGCGGACCAGTCTTGCCCGCGCCCTCCACGGGCGATTCTCCGCACCTGTCCCCGGGGTAATCCGCCAAGCCCGCATCAGCCCTTTTTCCTTCCCGCGATCCCGGCACCGACAGGAATCATTTCAGCTTCTCGATTCCTCCTGGCTCGAGGTCCCCTCATCCGCGGTTCCGGCCGGACCGATCCACGGGTGGTACGACGTTTGCTGTTCTTCGCGACGGGTTTAGGAGGCATATTGCCGCGCGCGCCGGGGGTTTCCCGCCTGTCGCCGGCAGTGGCTCATCGCTCAGGAAAGGAGCCAAGATCGTGCACAAACAGATCATGCAATTCGTCATCACAGCCGCAGTAGGGCTGCTCCTCTCTATCGGGGGACTGGCGTCCTGCTCGGATTCCGCGGACCCGACGGAAACGGGAACGCTGCGGCTGATTCTCATGGACGCGCCAACTCCGCTAGGGAACGTGGACACACTGGAAGTCGTGTTCGACAGGGTTCTCGTTCACAGGAGTTCGAGCGCCGAGCCCTCGGACGCCGGCTGGTTCGTCGTCCTCTCCGACACCTTGCCGGTGGAAGAGCGGACGTTCGATCTGCTGCAGCTGGTGAACGGCGTTTTCACGACGCTGGGCGAGGTGGAACTCGAGACTGGAAAGTACACCCAGATCCGGATCATCATCGAGAGCGCCAGGCTCGTCGTGGACGGTACGCCTCAGAACCTGGAAATCCCGAGCGGCATTCAGACTGGGATCAAACTTGTGGGCAACTTCACGGTGGATCCTAACGTGATCACCGAACTCGCCGCGGACTTCGACGTGGCCCGCTCGCTCCACGAGAGCCCGCCGGGAAGCGGCGACTACATCCTGCGGCCGACCATCCGCCTCGTGCAGACCACGCTCTCCGGTTCCATCTCGGGGACCGTGATCCCCACCGGAATCGGGGCCGTGCTCTACGCGCTGGAGCCAGCGACCGGTGACACGGTAGCCACGACTCTCGCGGATCCCGCTACCGGAGCCTACATGCTGCAGGCTCTGCTCGCGGGGACGTATGACGTCCGAGCGGAAGCCGCCGGCTACGACAGTTCCACCCGACCGGGGATTGTCGTGACTGCGGGGGCCGACACGCCGGACATAGATTTCGAACTGATGCCTTCCGGCGACTGAGTCTCCCGGACAAAACGGTTCTTGAACGCGTCAAGGGCGACGGAGTCACTTCCGCCGCCCTTGTGTTTTTCACGGGGGAGGGCCTGCTCGCGAGAAAACCGGTCTTGTTTCGATGAGAGACGGCGCCCACAATAGGCCGGGTCGAACATGGCAATGAGATGGCCAGAAACGGTGAAACGTGATACCACAGTGCCCGTACGCACCCAAAGCGGGGGGGAGCGGAAAATGGCAGTACGGATTGCCCTTTTCATGATCGTCGGTATTCTACTGACCGGCGGTCTCGGTTGTGTGTTCGACGACGACGGGACTCGCCTCCAGGTTCGCGCCATCCGAACGTGAGAATCGATTGCTCCACGCGAGCATCTGCGGTAGAATTCTCGTCGGGAAACCGATAGTCGCATTCGTTCTTCCCATTAGATTTTTCACCCGTTCCTCATGCACTCTGCGCTATCAACAGGGTTACGCGGCACGTGAATAGTGCTTCGAAGGAGGGCCACAGGATGAATCGCCGCCTGACATGCTGTCTATCCGTTCTCGTCATCGCGGGGGCCGTTCTGTCTGCTCAGGCTGTGAGCGCCGGGGCGCAAGCCGGGGCACGAACGGACGATGAAATGCGCGCTCTCATCGCGAAGGCCGGTGAAGCCGAGGATTACACGGACGCCGCCGTTGTCGCGGTGTTCGACAGGATGGACGTCGCGGTCGAGGAAAGCGGACTCGCGCACTACCGCCGGCACACGCTCACGAAAATCCTCACGGACGCGGGAGCGCTCGAAAAAGCGGCGCTTCGCTTCGATTACGATCCAGCCTCCAATTTCATCGAGGTCGAAAGCGTAAGGATTTTCAGAAAGGACGGGGCGACGGAGACGGTGGATCTCTCGGCGCTCAGGGATCTGTTCGCCCCCGCGTCGATGATCTACTGGGGCGCGCGAATGAAGATCCTCGGCCTGAACCGCCTCGAGGTGGGGGACGCCGTCGAGGTGCGGACATACAAAAAAGGTTTCGAGATCGCGTACCTCGGTGAGGAAGAGGGCGGCGTGGGAGACGGCGGGACCGCCGGAGACGATTCGCGCTACATCCCGCCGATGCGGGGACATTTCTACGATGTCGTTTACTTCCAGGACACGTATCCGTTCGAGGAAAAACGCTACGACCTCCACATGCCGAAGGACAAGCCGGTTCAGTACGAGGTGTACAACGGCACCGTTTATTCGGCGCAGAAGTTCGACGAGAAAGAGACGCACTATTCCTGGTGGCTCTTCGACATCCCGGCGATGAAAGAGGAACCGCGCATGGCCGAGGCGCCCGATGTCGCGACGAAGCTCGTTCTCGCCACCCTCCCCTCGTGGGAGGAAAAATCGCGCTGGTTCGCCGCGATCCACGACACGATCTATACGGACAACGAGGCGATCAAAAAGCTGGTGAAGGATCTGACCGCCGGGCGCAAAACCGACGTCGAAAAGGTCGCCGCGCTCCAGCACTGGGCGGCGCAGGAGGTCCGCTACTCGGGACTCTCGATGGGAAAGGGAGAAGGCTACACGCACCATCCGGGGACAATGTCGTACCGGGACCGTTGCGGCGTCTGCAAGGACAAGGCGGGGATGCTCGTCACGCTCATGAGAACCGCAGGGTACGACGTCTGGCCGGCGCTGACGATGGCGGGCGCGCGCGTCGAGGAGGTGCCCGCGGACCAGTTCAATCACTCGGTCGTCGCCTGGAGGCACAAGGACGGCACGTTCACGATGCTCGATCCCACGTGGGTGCCCTATTCGAACGAGCTTTGGAGTTCGGCGGAGGCCGAGCAGCACTACGTGATCGGGACGCCCGAAGGGGAAGGGCTGATGCAGATTCCGTACAGTCCTCCCGACCTGCACGTTCTCAAGGTCGTCTCGCGAGGCGCCGTCGACAAAGACGGCAATCTCGCGGGAAAGTTTCATCTCGAAGGCACAAACTACATGGACCAGCGCATGCGGCGCTGGTTGGGCACGCATAAACGCGATGACCTGCGCGCCTTCGTCGAAGGATGGCTCGCCGCCGTATCGCCCAATATCGAGGTGACGAAGATCGCGATCGGCGATCCGCTCGATTTCGCGAAGCAGTTCGCGCTCGACGTCGAGTACCGCGTGCCGCGGTACGCCGTCGCGGAGGGCGGCACGCTCGATTTCGCGTCTCCGGCGTGGACGCTCGGGTTCGGCAGGACGCCGCTCATCACGGCGGCATCCGTCGTCGACCTCGAGAAGCGCGCCTACCCGCTTTTCATATGGAACACGCAAACGTACGAATGCGACGAGACAATAACGATCCCCGCGGGAATGAAACCCCGCGGCCTGGAAACCACGTCGTCGAAGACAGGCGAGTACGCGGCGTACGAAATGACGCGCGCCTGCGACGGCAACGCACTGAAAAACACGGGCCGTGTGTTCGTCAAACGGCGGACGATCCCCGCGGATGCCTATCCCGAATTTCGGAAAACGGTAAACGACGCGAGGGAATATGGAACCGAGAGGGTCGTCCTCGAGGGAAAGGGGGGATCGCGATGAGGAACATGGCTGGTCTATCGATGAGGCTTGCGTTTTTGATTGCCGGTGTCCTGCTAGTCGCCGTTTCCGCCCCGCGCCAGTCTGCGGCGGCTCCAGCGCAGTCCCGGTCGACCGCCTCGGCGCCGGCGCTCGAGGGCCTTCCGAATCACAAAACGCTCGAAGCGCGGTACGAGGGAAACGACGCCGTCGTTCTTTTCGACTCGCTCGTCGTAACGCTCGATGGCGAGAACCGCATCGCAAAGCGGCGCCACCGGGCCGTCGTGCTTTTCACCGACAACGCGATCAATCGGTACGGCGATCCGAGGATTCTCTTCAACGCAGCCACGCAGGAGCTCTCGATCATCGCCTCGCGCGTATACATGCGCGACGGCACCATCGTCGACACAGAGAAGAACGGGTTCAATCAGACGACGCCCTTCGCGCTCGATCATACGCCCGACTACGCCGACTGGCAGGAGACTGTCGTCACGCACGTCGGCATCGAGAAGGGCTGCGTCGCCGAGCTGCATTACGTCATACGGGAACTGACGCCCTCTCCGTGGCTCTCGGGCGTGGAGATTTTCGGCTCCGAAGATCCGGTGCAGTTGCGCGTCCTCGTCGTGGCGCCGGGTCGCGGTAAGGACCTCAAGACCGAATCGCAGAATGGAGCGCCCGCCGGCGGGCGTTCCGAGGGAGTCTGGAGCTGGACCGTGCGCGACATCGCCGGACGCACACCCTTCGATGGAGGCGTCTGGGAAGGGGATTATCTCCCCGCCGTCTGTTACAGCACCGCATCTGGCTGGCAGGATGTCCTCGCTGCGCTCGGCCGCGGCCTCACCACGGAGTCGCGCCTCGTGCCGGCGGCGGAGGCCGGTATACAGGACGCCATGAAGGACCACGTCGCCGACGAGGACAAAGTGCTCGCCATTCATCGTCTCGCGATGAGTTCGGTTGCTGACACCCACGCGCCCTTCGCTCTCCTCGCCGCGGCGCCTCGCGGCGCCTCGCGAATCCACGGCACAGGGTACGCGAGCCCGCTCGATCACGCCGTGCTTCTGGGAGCGATGCTTCGGACAGCGGGATACGATCCGGAGTTCGTTCTCGTTTCGGCGGGCAGATCCATGACCGGCGAAGTGCCGGCGCCGGAGCTTTTCTCGCGCGTGGCAGTTTCCGTGAAAATGGCGAATGCCGGCGAGCTCCTCCTCGATCCCACGGCGCCTTTCGAGCACGATGCAGCGTTCGCTCTCGCGGGCAGGACGCTGGCGCGCCTCGCTGCGAAGCCGCGGCTATCGACGCTTCCTGCGAAGACCGTTGCCGACAGCCGGAGCGAAATCACACTCGTCTTGAAGCCCGGCAAGGAAGGCGCCCTTGGGGGAAAAGGCACGGCGATGCTCGAGGGAGCCTTCTCCCCGTATTACACCGTCCGAAAGGACGGTAACGGCCTCGAGGATTTTATGAAGAAACGAGTCTCGGGCCTCTTCGAGGGTGCGCAGCTCGTTACGTGGAACCCGAAGCTCCTCGAGCGCGACCGGGCCGAAATCGAGTTCACGTTCACCGTGCCGCTCCCCGACAAGAAGAAAGGCGAGCGGGTGTACATGACAGCGCCGAGGCCGTTCGATACGGCGGTTTCGGGTATCGAACGCGTCCGCGGCGAGCGCTCCGCGTGCGCCGATGCGATACGGATAGAGCCGTGCATTCTCGAGACGTCGTGCACGATCGAGCTGCCCGCGGGATGGAAACTGATAGCTCCCCGCGTCGACGCGAACGAGAAGAACGATATCGGCACGGCGCTCGCGGAGACCCAGACGCCGTCCGATGGGACGTGGCTTTTCAGAAAGCATCTGCAACTCGACCGCGACGTCGTGCTCCCGGCAGCGTACGGCGATCTGCGCTCGCTCGTTCGCTCGTTCGCAGAAAACCCGATCGTTGTGGAGAAAGAGTAGAAGTTGTCACCTGAACATGGAGGACAGACATGGATCGATTCGAAGACAACCGGATCAACGAGGCCCTCGAACTCCTGAACGCGGTCGCCCGCGACAGGAAGTCGGAACTCGAAGAGGCCGTGAGGGAAAAGTACACGGATTTCAAATCGCTGATGGACGCTCTCGGTAACGAGGCCAAGAGCCGTGCAGCCGAGAAATACGAGGCCGGCAGGGAAAAGGTCGTCGATGCCGCGAAAGACGTCGACGAGCACGCTCACCGCAATCCGT
>CAZYCB010000560.1:0-2107 GCA_964645735.1 uncultured bacterium
GCCGTGGCCGGCGCGATCGTTCGATTCTACGAGACGGGAGCGTCGGAAGCGATGGAACGGAACATCGCCGCCTCCGCCGAGCGGTTCTCCTGGGAGAGATGCAAGCGCGCGCTCACCGGTCTCGTCGAGAACCCCCGCCCAGTGGGCTAGCGAAGGCGTTTTTCAACAGCCGGGTTTATGTTTCGCCCCGCGTGTTGATATGATGGAAGCGGAGGAAACGCAGATGACGAAAAAAAAGACAAGGAAGAAAACGAAGGACTCCGGGAAGGAAGCCCCGGAACGCGATCCGTCGAAACTTTCGATGCCGGGGGAGCGGCTCGCCCGAAAATACCAGTTCCTCGTCGCCGCGGCGCTTCTCATCGCCGCGATTTGCGTCATGTACCCGGAACTCGTTTTCCAGAACCGCGTGTTCTCGAGCGGAGACGTCGAAGCGGCGGCGAGCTTTGCGACGCCGATCAAGAAGGAAATGGCGGAGACGGGGGGATACCCGCTCTGGAACCCGTACCTCTTCTCCGGGATGCCCAGCTACGAGAGCTTGTCGTACACTCCCTACGTGTATCCCGTGTCCATCGTGACGAACTTCCTCACCGGTGTCCTCCATTTCCCCAACGCCACCTGGCTTCTCTTTCACATCTTCCTTCTCGGTCTCGGAGTGTTTCTCGTGCTCTGGGACCGGGGCGTGCACTTCGTGATCGCGGCGAGCGCCGGAATCCTCATGATGTGGATGCCGAACCATATCGCCGCGGGGGCGTACGGTCACGGGAGCCAGGCCAACGCGATCGCATACATTCCGTTTGCGCTTCTCTTCTGGGACAGGATCTGGCGTGGAAAGTCTCTCCTCATAAACGCGAGCGCGCTCGTGCTCGTTCTCGGTTTCCAGCTCCTCAGAGCCCACATACAGATCTCGTACTACACGTTCGCTCTGGTCGGACTGCACACGGTCTTTTTCGGGGCGGCGAAGATCCGTTCGGGCGCGCGCGGTACGGAGGATCCCGAGTACCCGACGGTTCTCGGGTTTCTCAAGCGCGCCCTGCGCCGAAGCCACCACCCGGTGAAGAAGCTCGCTGCCATGGAGACGAGCGATCTCGTGTTCGTGCTCGCGCTGGTCGTCGTCGCGGCGCTCCTCATGAGCGCGGTGTTCTTCCTCCCCGTGAAGGAGTACTCCGCGTATTCGATACGAGGGGCTTCGGAGTCGGGCGGAGCAGACTACCAGTACGCGACGAACTGGAGCCTCCACCCGCTCGAGACCCTCACCTTCGTGGTGCCGTTCTCCTTCGGGTTCGGCAAGATCCTCTACCATGGCCACATGCCGTTCACCGACTACCCGAACTACGTGGGCCTCGTCGTCTTCGTCTTCGCCGTGCTCGCCGTCATGCTGGCGCGCTCGCGATTCGTGTGGTTCCTCGTTCTCGTCGTCGGGGTGACGACTTTCATATCGTTCGGCAAATTTTTCCCGCTCCTCTACAACCCGCTCTTCAAATGGCTCCCGTACTTCAACAAGTTCCGTGTGCCCGTGATGGTCCTCATCGTCCAGCAGTTCGCGTTCGTTCTCCTCTACGGCATCGGTCTCGGGGCGGTCCTTCGAAGGGACACCGCGGCGCTCAAGCGGGCCGCGTTCTGGGGGATGATCGCGGCGGCGGGTCTTCTCGTCGTGTTTCTCCTCGCCTCGAGTTACTGGACCGGAGGATTCGCGCGCGCGGTGGCCAAGAACATCACGATCGTCAAATCGCCGGCGGAGCAGCTTCTGCTGGCGAAGATGTCGGGAGAGTTCCTGTTCAAGGATCTCGTCAAGACGTGTTTCGTGCTCCTCGCCGCGTTCGGGCTCGTCTGGCTCTATCTGCGCCGGAGTCTCTCGGCGGGAGTCTTCGTCGTGCTCGCAGTTCTCGCCGCCCTCGTCGACCTCTACATGGCCGATCTGTACGTCCTCCACCCGGAGAAGCTCTATCCGAAATCGATGAACGCGGCGCAGCACGTGGGGATCATCAAGGCCAAAACCGCGAGGGATCGTTTCCTGGAACCCGACGCCATGATCGAGTTCCTCGCGAGCGGCGGCGCCGCGCGCAGCGACGGGGCGGCTGCTCCGGGGCGGACCGAATCCAAAGCGGCT
>CAZYCB010000561.1:0-11971 GCA_964645735.1 uncultured bacterium
GGACGTACTTGCTCGTCGTCACGCGGCTCACGGTCGATTCGTGCATGTTGATCTCGCTCGCCACCTGCTGCAGCGTGAGCGGCCTGAGAAACGCCGTTCCTTTTTCGAAAAACTCGCGCTGTTTGTCGACGATGCACTCCATGACTTTGACCATGGTGCGGCGGCGCTGCTCGATGGTCTGGATCAGCCACCGGGCCGACTTCAGACGGGACTGTATGAACTCCCTCGTTTCGCGGTCGCCGTCCTTGCCGTCCTTGAGCAGTTCCTCCTGGTACACGTGGTTGATTCTGAGCCGCGGTATGTTTTTGTCGTTGAGGTAAACGACGTACTTCTCGTCGACCTTGTCCACGACGAGATCCGGTATGACGTACTGGGGATCACTGCCGACGATCTCGAACCCCGGCTTCGGGTCGAGCGTGCTGATCACCTGGGACTGGCTCTGAATCTCCTGGATCGACACTTTGAGCTTCTTGGCGAGCTCGGGGTACTTCTTCTGTTTGAAGTCGTCGAAGTGGTCCCGGATGATCTTCGCCGCGAGCGATTCCTCGAGCCCGCGAGCCGCGAGCTGGATGAGAAGGCATTCCTGGAGATTCCTCGCGCCCACGCCGGGCGGGTCGAACGTCTGTATGATGCGAAGGACCTTCTCGACTTCGTCCACGCCGGTGCGGCACGTCTGGGCGACCTCTTCCAGATCACAGGTGAGGTACCCGCTCTCGTCGAGACTCCCCACGAGATAGTCCCCGATTTCGATCGTCCGCTCGTCGTCCGTGGCGATTCTCAGCTGGCTGATCAGCTGGTCAGTGAAAGAGCGCTTCGCGATGGGGACCCTCTCGACGAATTCCTCCTGGATCTCCTCGCCGAGACCCGCGGAGATCTCCCATCCGCTCTGCAGGTACTCCTCCCAGTCGATTTTCTCCTCGGGCTCCTCCGGATCGGGGTCCGCCGCCTTCTCTTCCTCCTTCTCCTTCTGCTCCTTCTGCTCCGACTCCTGGCGCTCCTGCTCCTCTTCCTGAGACTCGATGAGCTCGTCTTCCTCGTCGAGCAGAGGATTCTCCATGATCTCCTGTTTGAGCATCTGCTGGAGCTCTATGGCCGGCATCTGCAGCAGCTTGAGCGCCTGCTGGAGCTTCGGCGTCATGACGAGCTGCTGCCTCTGCCTAAGGTGCAAGCCGATTTTCATTTCCATGACAACCACCTGGCCTGGCTGATGCGCCGTCCTGCTCAGAGCTGGAAGGACTCGCCCAGATATATCTCTCTGACCTCCGAATCTCCCGCGAGTTCATCGGGAGTTCCGGACCTTTTGATGCTGCCTTCGTACATCACATACGACCGATCCGTGATGGTGAGCGTGTCGCGGACGTTGTGATCCGTGATCAGAATTCCCAGCCCCCGTTCTTTCAGCTTCTTGACGATTCGCTGGAGATCGGCGACCGCGAGCGGGTCGATTCCGGCGAAAGGTTCGTCGAGCAGCATGAACTTGGGTTCGATGACCAGCGCGCGCGTAATCTCGACCCGCCGCCTCTCTCCGCCGGAGAGCTGGTAACCCTTGTTCTTCCGCAAGTGGGCGATGTCGAGCTCCTTCAACAGAGCCTCGAGCTTCTCACGGCGTTCCGCCTTCGACAGCTTCACGGTCTCCAGAATGGCCACGAGGTTCTGCTCCACCGTCATACCGCGGAAGATCGACGGCTCCTGCGCGAGATATCCGATCCCCATTCTCGCCCGCTTGTACATCGGCTCTTTGGTGACGTCCTGGTCTCCGACGAAGATCGAGCCGCCGCTGGGACGGATCATCCCCACGATCATGTAGAACGTCGTGGTCTTTCCGGCCCCGTTGGGCCCGAGCAAGCCGACCACTTCGCCGGCGTTTACCTCGATGCTCACGTCGCTGACGACGCGGCGCTTGCTGTAAACCTTCACCAGGCTCTTCGTTCGTATCGAAACGCCGTTCGACGACGGATTCTCCGACACATCGCTCATTCGCTGATCTTGCCTTCTTCGTCGACGACCGTCGCCTTGACGTCGCGTTTGATGTCGACCGTTCCCAAATCCTCTTTGCACTCGAGACCGTACCCGGTGATCACGTCACCCTGCCGCGTGAGTTTGACGAACGAATTGCTGAGAATCTTCTTCTGCGTGTTGTCCCAGAGCAGGCTGTCCGTCTCGAGCACGTCCCCGTCCACCGAGGTCACGACGACGTTGCCGTACGCGAGCATGTCGCGCCTGTTCTCGTAGTACTCTCCCGCATTCGAAACGAGAGTCGTGCGAGGGCTTCCCTTGTCGTCGTAGAATACGATCGTCGGTCGCTCCAGCACGATGAGTTTCTTCTCCTTGAAACGGCTCCCCTTGGGCGCCGTGAGTTTCCACTGCGTCAGTCCGCTGTCGCTCTCCAGAGTGACGAAATCGGTGAACACTTCGTCCGCGGCGCGGCTCTTGTCGAAAGTGATGTCTTGCGACGGCTCCTTCGAGCACGCCGCCATCCAGAGCCCCACCGCCAGAATACAGAGATTCCTAGTGAACGAGTTCACCGCTTGACCCTGCCTCCCCGTTCGTCCGCCACCGGTCATGAAACCAAACCCACTGTTTCGGATCGTATCGAACCAGCTCCTCGACGGCTCTCGAGCACTTCTCCGTGAGCGCGACGATCTGTCCCTGCTTGTCAGCCGCGTTCTCCGCGAGCTCTACCTCGGGGAGGATGCGAATCTCGTGCCGGCCGTTTCGCCGCATGTAGATCGCCATCGGAAGAATCGGGGTGCCGGTCGCGACGGCGAGCTTCGCCACTCCCACGGGAGTATGCGCCGGCCGGCCGAAAAACGGGACATGAATTCCGCTGACGCGCGTGTGCTGATCGATCAACACCGCAACCACCTGCTTGTCCCTCAGCGCGCGAATCATTTCCTTGCCGCCCGAGTCGCGATCGATCGTACGATACCCCATCGATTCGCGTATCCTCAGCAATCGTTCGTTGAGCCGCTTCTCCCAGAGCTCGCGGCCCACCACGTTCAGCCGGTACCCGCGCGTCGCGAAGTACCCCGCGAGCAGTTCGAAACATCCGATGTGTCCCGTGATCGCGATGAGGCCTTTTCCCCTCTCCATTGCCCGGTCGAGATGCTCCCCGCCCACCACTTTCTCGACGAGATGCCCGAGTCTTTCCTTCGAACTCCCTTCGAGATTGAGGAACTCGAAGAAGTTTTTCCCCAGCGCCTTGAAGGTCGCCGCCGCCAGAGCGTTGCGCACGGGTTCCGGAGTGTCGGGGAACGCAAGCGCCAGGTTGTCGAGCGCCCGCTGGCGGTCCTTCCTGAAAATCCGGCCAGCCGCCGTCCCCAAAACCGCGAACACCGAGAGTCCCGTCTGCCGGGGCAGACACCGGGCGAACCGCACAGCTCCATTGAACGCGAGCACCTCGAGATTTCTTTTGAATTTTTTTCTCTTTTTCACCCGATTTCCTCGGCCGCTCGGGGTGAAAGGAAAGCATCCAGGAGACCTCGCGAATCGCTAAAAACCTTTGCAATTATATAGTTAGCACATCGCCAAGCATGAGTCAAGCAAAACGTATGCCATCATTGGGAGGAGGAAACGGCCGGGGCAGCCGCACGGGCACATGGGAGCCCGCCGCGGCGTCGGGCTACTCGACGCTCAGCCCCGCTTTGAGGATATCGTGGATGTGGAGAATCCCCGTCGGCCGGCCGTCTTCATCGGTGATGAAGTACATGGTCAATGGCCCGCTCGCGTTCATCTCCATGCGGTTGAGCGCGGTCGAAACGAGAACCTCGGGTCCGATGGTCTTGGGATTTCGCGTCATGACCGCCTCGACCGCAGCGTTCATCGCATCGGGTTTCCTGACGAGAATCCGCTTCAGATCGCCGTCGGTGATGATGCCGCAGAGAATCCCGTCCTCGTCGATCACGCCGACGCAGCCCACCGCCTTATTCATCATCTCGAAGAGCGCTTCTTTCAGAACCGTGCCGCTCGTCACGAGGGGAACGGCGTCTTCCGTCCGCATGAGTTCCTTGACGCGAAGCGTCAACCGCTTGCCGAGTATGCCGCTCGGATGGAAACGCGCGAAGTCTTCGGGTCTGAACCCCCGCCGCTTCATCAGAGCCGACGCGAGAGCGTCGCCCATGACGAGCGCGACAGTCGTGCTCGTCGTCGGAGCGAGATCGAGCGCGCACGCCTCGTGATCGACCTGCGTGTTGAGAACGATGTCGCTGTGTTCGGCGAGAAGGGACTTGGGATTGCCCGTCATCGCGATGATCGTCACGCCGAGGCGGCGAAGCGACGGCAGTAGCGGCCGGAGTTCGTCGCTCATCCCGCTCTTCGAGAGAAAAACGACGACATCTTCCCTGCTCACGAGACCGAGGTCTCCGTGAGCGGCCTCTACGGGGTGAAGGTAGAAACTGGGAGTTCCCGTGCTCGTGAGGGTGGCCGCGATCTTCTTGGCGATGAGCCCCGACTTGCCGACACCGAATATGACGAGCTTGCCTCGGCAGCGGTATATCGCGTCGACGGCGCTGTGGAAGCTCTCGTCGATCGTCGCGCCCACCTGTTCCAGCCCCTCGATCTCGGAGCGAAACACGTCCTTGGCGATATCGATGTCCTGCTTCTCCGAGTTGTGGTTCGCAGGTTTCTTCCGCGCGCCGTTCTTCACCGCTACGCGACCGTTCTTTTCTTGAGCCGTTTTGGTTTTCATTCGATTCCTGCCTGTGCTTTCCTAAGGGCGCGCCGCCCGGACGTTTCGATGCCGCTTCACCACGTCGAAAACGCCGTACGCGTCCTCGAGAAGCGCTTCCAGCTTGGAGAAGGGCAGCATCGACGCGCTGTCGCTCTTCGCCTTTGCGGGGTCGAGATGCGTCTCGATGAACAGCCCGTCGCACGGTATCGCCGCGGCAGCCCGCGACAGAGCCCCCGCGAGTTCGGGTTCGCCGCCGGAACGATCACCGAGACCGCCGGGGCGCTGGAGACTGTGCGTCACGTCGAATATCACCGGGCGCCCGAACGCCTTCATTCGGGGGATCCCTCTGAAGTCGACGACGAGATCGTTGTACCCGAACGTCGTCCCCCTCTCGGTCACGAGGATGTTGCGTCCGCCGGCGCTCTCCACTTTCTCGATGGCCAGTCCTACGCCGTCGGGCGAAAGGAATTGGCCCTTCTTGATGTTGATCGCCCGGGCGTGGCGTCCCGCCGCTTCGAGGAGACTCGTCTGCCTGCACAGAAACGCGGGGATCTGGACGACGTCGAGCACGCGAGAAGCCGCCTCGGTCTCCTCGACGGAATGCACGTCCGAAAGCACCGGACAACCCACTGCGTCCCTCACGCGTTCGAGAACGCGGAGACCTTCGTCGATGCCGGGCCCTCTGAAACTCGACCCCGAGCTCCTGTTGTCCTTCAGGTAGCTCGCTTTGAATACGAACACGAATTTGCCCGTTATCGGGAGCGCCGAAATCCGCTCGGCGAGCCGCACCGCTTCATCCCCGTCTTCGATGACGCAAGGCCCGGCGATGAGAAGCGGCGACGAGTTCTCATCGATGATCGTGCGTCCAATTCGAGTCGGCTGCATCTTTGACACGCTTCGGGAAACGGACTCAACTCTTCATCGCCCGCTGGACGTCGATCGACGGTTCCGACGTCAGAAGCTTCGCCGCGCGGACGAGAGCCTTGAACAGAGGGTGAGCGCGGTAGGGCCTGCTCTTGAGTTCGGGATGGAACTGGACGGCGATGAAGAACGGATGATCGGGGAGCTCGATGATCTCGACGAGACGATCGTCCGGCGACGTGCCCGAGAAAATCATGCCGTGCTCCTCGAATATCGGGCGGTACTTGTTGTTCACTTCCCAGCGGTGCCGGTGCCTCTCCGATATCATCAACTCGCCGTAGCATTCCTCGGCCAGCGTGCCCGGTTTGATCTTGCACGGATAGGCCCCCAACCTCATCGTACCTCCCTTGTCTCCGTCGTGCGTCTGATCCGGCATGAGATCGATCACCGGATTGAGACAGCTGGCGTTGAATTCCGAACTTGCCGCGTCGGGTATGCCGCACACGTTCGTGGCGAACTCGATCACTGCGCTCTGCAGGCCGAGGCATATCCCGAGGAACGGTATCTTGTTCTCCCTCGCGTAACGAATCGCCTCGAGTTTGCCGCGAATCCCCCGCTCCCCGAATCCCCCGGGAACGAGGATCCCCGATACCTTGTCGAGGTACCTCTCGGCGCCGTGGTTCTCGATATCCTCGGCGTCCACCCACACGACGTCCACACTCACATCGTTGTGGAGGCCGGCGTGCGTGAAGGCCTCTATGATCGACTTGTACGCATCGCGCAAGTGGACGTATTTTCCGCAGACCGCGACAGACACACGCGCTTCCGCGTCGTTCATGCGCTTCAAGAGAGCCTGCCATTCCGTGAGGTCGGGTTCAGGCACTTCGAGATCGAGGAGCTTGACGACGATCTCGTCGAGCCGCTCCTTGTGGAACTGGATGGGTACCTGGTAGATCGATGCGACATCACGCGCTTCGATCACCGCCTCCTCGCGAACGTTGCAGAACAGCGCGATCTTCTGGCGGATATCCCGGTTGAGCGGGATTTCCGTCCGGCAGAGGAGCACGTCGGGCTGTATACCGATCTCGCGCAGCTGACGGACGCTGTTCTGTGTCGGCTTCGTCTTGAGCTCCTTGGCGGCCCGTATGTAGGGAACGAGCGTGAGATGGATGAAAATGCAGTTCTCCGGGCCGACCTCGAGCCTCAGCTGCCTGGCCGCTTCGAGAAACGGCTGGCTCTCGATGTCACCGGTCGTGCCGCCGATCTCCTCGATGATGACATCGGGGGGGGTGTCGACCTGCCCCAGATCGCAGATCCGCCTTATGATTTCGTCCGTGATGTGCGGGATCACCTGGACCGTCTTGCCCAGATACCCCCCGCGCCGCTCGCGGTTGATGACCGCCTGGTAGATCTGGCCGGTCGAGACGCTGTGGCTCCTCGTGAGATCCGCGTCCAGAAAGCGCTCGTAATGGCCGAGATCCAGATCCGTTTCCGCCCCGTCCTCGGTCACGAAAACCTCGCCGTGCTGAAACGGACTCATCGTCCCCGGATCCACGTTGATATACGGATCCATCTTTTGGATGGTGACTTTGAGCCCGCGCCGCTTGAGCAGGAGGCCGAGTGACGTGGCTGCGATCCCCTTGCCCAGCGAGGAAATGACACCACCTGTCACAATGATGTACTTCACGGTATGCACCTCGGCTCCGTCCGAACCGGTTATCGGCCCGCGAGATCCCCCGTGTAAAGCTCCCCCACCCACCCGTTTTCTAAGGCTCTAAAGGCGTGAGTCTATGCCCCGCGGAGGGCTTTTTCAACATCTTTTACGTCTTCCGGAGTATCAACGCCCACAGTGGGTTGCGCCGTTTCGACCACGCGAATGACCATCCCGTGCTCGAGCGCCCGGAGCTGCTCCAGCGCCTCCGACGTCTCGAGGGGCGTCGTCGGCAGCTCGGTGAAACGAAGGAGAGACGCCGTCCAGAAAACGTAGATACCCACGTGGCGGTACCCGAGCGCCGCGGGTCCGTCCGAGGAACCCCCGGCTGTGCTGGACGGGGCCGCGTGCGCCGCACGGTGGGGGATTGCCGCACGGGAAAAATAGAGCGCCCTCCCCTCCCCATCGAACACCACCTTGACCGCGTTCGGGTTCTGCATCTCGTCCTCGTGAAAAATTGGGTGACACGCCGTGACGATGTCGGTACCGGGCGAACTCTGAAGGCGCGCCACCATATCCGCCACGAGCTGCGGCGGAAACAGGGGTTCGTCGCCCTGGAGGTTCACGATCGGATCGCACCGGAGGGTCCGCGCCACGTGCGCCACACGGTCGGTCCCCGTTCTAAAGCCGCTCGAGGTCATCACCGCTTCGCCGCCGAACCCTCTCACCGTGGAGGCGATGTCCTCGTGATCCGTGGCCACGACGATGCGCGAGGCGCCCTTCACCTGCTGCGCCCGCCGGTACACCCATTCGATGAGGGGCTTGCCCGCCAAGAGGGCCAGAGGTTTACCTGGAAAGCGCGTCGAGTGATAACGCGCTGGCAGTATTATGGCGAAGCCAGAGGGCACGACACCCACCTCGCTGGGGAGTTCGGTTGAATTCGCCGACAGGGATTCGTAAGGGGGAACTGGGGCGGAAGGGAAACGGAACCGACAGCGAGAGACCGCCGGCGGCGAAGCCTAGGCGGTCCCGTGAACGCTGACCCGCTTCCGGTTCTTTCGAAACGTCTCGTACCGGACCACTCCATCGATCTTCGCAAAGAGAGTATCGTCCTTGCCTCTGCCCACGTTCGCGCCGGGATGAATCCTCGTTCCCCGTTGACGCACGAGGATACTTCCAGCGTGGACGCGTTCTCCCGCGTAGCGCTTGACACCGAGCCGCTGGCCCTGGCTGTCTCGACCGTTCTTTGTGCTACCAAGACCCTTCTTGTGAGCCATCGAAATCCACCTTGTTTGATAGGACTGTCCGCGAAGCTACCGGCCGCCGATCGCCTTGATTAGGACCTCAGTGAACTGCTGGCGGTGTCCCCGCTTCCTGCGGTAGTTCTTTCTTCTTTTCTTCTTGTAAATGATAACCTTGTCGTCCTTCCCATGGCGGACGACTTCGGCGGTGACGACCTTCCCGTCGAGATAGGGCGTGCCGACCTCGATCTTCTGACCGTCGGACCACAGCATCACTTTGTCGAAGGACACCTCGGCACCCACTTCGGCTTCCATCTTCGGGATGCGCACCAGAGCCTCCGCGGCGACCTTGCACTGACAACCCAGGACTTCGAGAATTGCGTACGTTTCCATCGTTCGTTCCCCAATCCGCTTGAAAAAGGCGAAGAATAACCTCCCATTCATAACCGAAGGGGGGGCGTTCTGTCAAGACAGTTCTTGCACGAGATCCCTGAACGTCCGCATCGACACGATCTTGAAATCCTCGCGGTGGAGGCGGGGATCGTCCTGAATTTCGATCTTCATCCTGTACAGCCGCTCCATCGAGTCGAAAACCCCTCTCCTCCCATCCTCGAGGAAGAGCGCCAGCGAGGAGTTGACGCGGATCTGTATCCGCCTCTCTTCGGTCCGGGACCCGATCCGGCGGATCCACTGCTCGATCTTGTTCGCCAGGGAATCGTAGGAGAGCACCTTCCCCACCCCCTTGCAGTAGGGGCACTCGTCGCTGAAGAAGTGGAGCAAGCTCGGCCGGACCCGTTTCCGGCTCACCTCGACCAGGCCGAGGTCGCTCACGGCGAACGCCTTGGAACGGGACCGGTCTTTTCTGAGGTTCAGGCGGAGCTCGCCGACCACCTTTTTCTTGTTGGCTTCCCTCTCCATGTCTATGAAGTCGATCACGATGATTCCGCCGATGTCGCGCAGCCTCAACTGCCGCGGAATCTCCTTGGCGGCGAGCATGTTCGTCTCCAGGATCGTTTCCTCCTGGTCCCTCTTTCCGACGAATCGCCCCGTATTGACGTCGACGGCAACAAGGGCTTCCGTCTGGTCGATGGTGATGTACCCGCCTTTCTTGAGCCAGATCTTCCGATCGAGCGTCTTCTCGATTTCCCGCTCGATGTTGAATTTGTCGAAAATGGGCTGCTTGTCTCTGTAGAGGTTCACGCGCGAGCAGAGCTGAGGGCTGAAGGTTTTGAGGTAATCCTGGAGCTGCTTGTACTCGCGCTCGTTGTCCACGAGGATCCGGTCCACATCGTCGGTCATGACGTCACGGACCATCCCGATCAGGAGGCCCACCTCTTCGTGGATGCGAAGCGGCGCCGCGCCTTTTTCCGACCGCTCCTTGATGTCCAGCCACAGCGTGTGGAGGTAATTGATGTCGGCCATGATCTGCTTCGAGTCCACGCCCACGCACGCCGTGCGGGCGATGATCGCCGAGTTGGGCGGCTTGCGGCGCGAGATCAAGTTCTTCAGGCGCGCCCGCTCCTGGCGGGACTCGATTTTGCGCGAGACGCCGAGATAATCGAGGTTGGGCAGGTAAACGACGAACCGCCCCGGAAGCGACACCTGCGTCGAGAGCCTCGGGCCCTTCGTGCCGATGGCTTCCTTCGTCACCTGCACGAGAACTTGCTGCCCCTTCTGCAGGACTTTCTCGATGGGCGTCGGTCCGTGATTTTTCTCCTGGGATTCCCTTTGCCGCCCGCGGCCTCTCGGGGCCTCGACGATGTCGAAGTCCTGGAACGTATCGGGAGACGGGGACAAGTCGCTCGCGTGGAGGAACCCCGCCTTCTCGTACCCGATGTCCACGAAGGCCGCCTGTATGCCGGGAAGAATCGCGTTGACCCTGCCCAGATACAGGTCGCCGACGAGGCGTTTGGACTCCTCGCGTTCAACGAGGAACTCGACGAGCTCTCCGTCCTCCATTGTCGCCACTCGGATCTCCAACGATCCGATGTTGATCATGATTTCTTTCATTCTTTGGTCTCCAATGCCGCACGGCTCATCGGTGAGACACGCCGTCCGCCCCGTTCAACGAAAAGGGACGTCCGCGCCACGCGAACGGGCGTCGCGTATCCCGCGGGTTCGCCCAAAAACGGTGTGAGGATGTCCTCGGGGAAGACGCTTTTCCCGCCGTGCATCGTGCTAAAAAACTGAACTCTAACCGGGTTGGCCGCTCCGTCTTCCATCCTGTCGCATTGGGCCTCGAGAATCACCGGAGCGGCGCCGTCCGAACTGCCGGCGCTGCGATCTTTCGAAATCTCTCGCCCGCCGGAAAAACGTTCGCGGACCGAGGCCGTCAATTCCTCGAGAACGCGCGCCTTCCACGACGGATCGCCCGCCGGTGTGCTTGCAGCCACCTTGTCGAGGAGCGGCTTTCGCGTCCCCTCGCCCTCCGGGATATCGAACGCATCGGCGTCGTCCAAACGCACGTCGTAGCGCGCCCCCGTCACATCGGCAGCGAGTTTCGACACCGACACATCGACCGGTTCGGTCCCCAGAATCCGGAGACCGTCCGGGAGACATCGGTTGCAGCGAAGCGACATGTCGTCGGCCGGGACGTCCAGAAAAAGGTCCATGTACTCGTCGTACCCTTCCCATCCTGTGCGCAGTGACGGACCGAAGGAGAGGCGGGGATGGGGGTTGAACCCCTGCGAGAAACACACGGGGATTTCCGCCGACGCGAACGCGCGGCGGAAAACACGCATGAGGTCCCGATGCGACGTGAATCGGATCGGACCTCGCTTTTCGTACCTCAGTCGCAAACGGAGCATTCGATCCACTTTGGGCGGAATCATCCGCCGGAAAGGCATCGGCGACGGGCGTTCGAAACCCGCCCTGGAAACGACCCAGGCGGCCGGAGATCGAACGGCTTTTGGAGAAGATCGCGCGGCAGTATGGAGCAGCAGATCGGCGAGCGCGGAATTCCCGCGCCTGTCTTTCTTGGCATTCGAACGAGTTTCGTCACTGTCGATACGCGAACGATGGAATCGTCCACAACCTCATCATCGTACCCCGAGAACGCTCAACGCCGGATTGGATGTCTGGTCTTTGTCTGATGTCGCCAGCGGAATCTGCGTTCTCCCCACAACTCACTTCGGACTTCCCCGTCCGCACAAAAGGTCTAATTTGTTATGTCTGATTCGTATGCTCTACAGCTTGGACGTAACAAATACGTCAACTCGCACGTGCGTCCCGACTGCTCCGTCGACCGGCCTGCGACCTTCTACGCGGCTTCTCGTTCGTCGACGATGACTCTCTCCCCTTTCTCCGGGGAGCTTCTCGTAACACGCGAGGCGCGCGTTCTGCCGGCTGCCGTTTCGCGCGTCACCGTCTTCTCCGAGGAACCGGGACGGCGATACCGCTTGGGCAACGCGCTATCACTCGCCGAGTTCCATCTTCTCCACATCGAGAAAACGGAACCCCTGGTAGTTTGGATTGAGCAGAAGACCGCGATCCCGCTTCTCCGTCACAGCGATCTCTTCAGTGATCGCCCTGGCTTCTTCCCCGGAGCCG
>CAZYCB010000562.1:0-6486 GCA_964645735.1 uncultured bacterium
CGGCTATTCGAGCTTCTCGCGGTACTTGCCCGAGTCCACGTACGGCTTCAACCTTTCCACGAGAAAGTGCGTCCACACGTGGTCGACCGTCTCGGCCAGTCCCTCTTTCACGTTTCCCGACGCCTCGACGTTCAACTTGACGGCGCACCCCTCGAGGCGCGGTTCGTACGCGTACGTGACCACCATGTCGATCGCCGTTCCCGAAAGCCCCAGAGGCCCCGTGAACCTGAGCTTCTTCCCCCGCTCGGCGAGGATCACCGTAGCATGGAGCGCTCCGTCGCCGGAATCGTCGAAGATCTCGTAGAAGCCACCGCCGGGCCTGGCCTCGATGTAGAGCTTCTTGGGCGATTCCGAGAACGAATGGTCCCACCATCCGCGGATGTCTCCCGTCATGACATCGTAGGCGGTCTCGGTATCGACGGCGAGTTCGACCTGCTGTTGGAGCGAGAAACCCGTATCCGTACTGCGGACCACCGCGGCCTCTGCCGTCTGAAACGGCGCAAGGAGCGCCGCGCGTCGTCTATTTCACCCGCACCCGGTACGTGACTTCTCCGCGCTCGCCCGGCTGGAGGAGATAAGGCGAGTTCCTGGAGAGCGTGAGGCGCAGGAGGCGCTCCGCATCGCTGTAGTCGCACTCGTCGCCGTCGCCGGGGACGAGTGTGAGGTAGACGACCGTGGAAGCGTCTTTCCGCCATTCCACGTCCATGCCCGGCCCGAATGTCCCGGGGAGGACTTCGACGAAGACCGATACGGGATCGAGTATGAGGATGTTCTGAACGCTGTCCGCGCCGGTATTCGTGTACGCGATCGTGTAGGTGAGCACGCCGCCCGGCGAGGAGACTCCGCTGTCGACGCTCTTCTGGAGGGCCACCATCCCTGCCGAGCCGTCGACAACAACCACGGCATCGATCGCCTGCGCTCGCGATACGAGCGGCGTTCCCGCGATCGACTGCACGGCGTCGATGCGCACGAGATGTGTCGTTCCCGGCAGCGATGACATCGGAACGAAGACGCGTAGGATAAGAGCGACGTGATCCCTGCCCGCCGCGGGGTCCATGTCGAGGTCGCCGGGTTCGAGAACCCGGTCGCCATCGTTGAACTGGCCATCCTCGTTCTCGTCGAGGAGAAACATCGTCACGACGCCGCTGTCCGCCGCGGCCGTCACCGTGACGGCTCCACTCGTTCCCGCGTCGAGCCTGTGAGGAAAGTCCGCATATGCGCCCGCGGGTGCGTTTCGCGCCATTCCCGAAGAGATCCGTATGCCCGGGACATCGGCGAAGACGACCGCGAGCGTATCTCCGGCGGAAAGAGGCGCGGGGCCCACGGTGTCGGGCGAGAGAGAAACGAAACCGGAGAGGTTCTGTTCGATGAGCGTGACGGTCGAGCCTCCGATGACGAGGATCGCGAAACGGCCGTCGCCCGCCGTCGTGACCGCGAGTCCGCTCGCCTCCTCCACGATGCCGACACCCGAAAGACCGCGATCTCCTGCCCCGAACGAGCCGTCGTGATCGCGGTCGTCGAAGACGATGCCGCGAACGACCGACGCCGTTTGCGCGGCGAGTTCTACGCTCTCCGGAAGCTGCGGCGCGAGAGACGAGTGCGAGTCGATGATCGCGGCGAACACACCCGCGCCCGTACCCGCGGGGACTTCCACGCGGACGGTGAAGAAGAGCGATGCGTTCGCGCCGACGACCGGCGACCAGAAAGGACCTGTGCGGTCGGCGAAACCATCGTTCACGACGACGCTCGACGCGGGCCAGCCCGCTGGAAGCTGCCAGAAAACGTAGAACGAATCGGCGTAGGAACCGGCGTTGCGAAGGTCGAGGGATGCCGTGAACGACGTTCTTGGATTCGCCGCACGGAGCGAATACCCGCCGTCCCCCGTTCCGGCAAGACCGAACACGCCCACCCCGTTCCCGTCGATCACGAGATCCGCGCGGGGCGGACCGACGATGGTAAGGCTGGCCTCTATGCTCTCGACGACGCCGGGGTCCGCGGTCGACATGACGTCTATGACGTACCGGTACACACCGGGAGCCGCGCCCAGGGGGACGGAGACCTCGAACGTGAGAAGCGAAAAACCGCCCGCGGCGATGGCGTCCGTCGTGTACGGCGAGGCGCTTCCCCCCGCCGTCGCCTGCCAGAACGGAATCGCGTTCCACGAGAGCGTGTACGCATCCGCTTCGCCGCCCTCGTTCTGAAGCTCGATCGTGAACCTCGAGATGGACGGCGCCGCCCGTGTCTGCGACGAAGACCCGCCGAGACCCGTTCCCGTCGTCCCGTAGACACCGTCTCCGTTGCCGTCGACGAGAGCGTCCACCGCGCGCCGCGCCGTGACGTAGACGCGCCCCCGGACGCTGTCGACGTAGAAACGCCTTTCCGTTTTTTGTCCGTCGAGGATGATGTCGAACGTACCCCCGGGCGACGTCGAGGGCACGACGACTTTGAGCGGATACGTCCCGGCGGGACAGCGCGTGACGGGCGACGTGCGGCCGTCGAATGTGACCCGCCAGCCGGCGGGCGTGTTCCACGACACATCGATCGCGTTCGCTCCGCTCAGGTTCTGAATCTCGACCATGAATGTCGCCGAGTCCCCCGGAGCCACCGTTCGTTCGGCGCCGCCTCCCAACCCCGTCCCCAGGGCGCCGAATACGCCATCGCCGTCTCCGTCGATGACGAGGTCGATCTGTCCCGCTTGCGTGATGGTGAGCGCCGCCGTCACGCTCTCCGAGACGGCGCCGCTCGCGGCGGATACCGCGTTGAAGATCGAGGCGTACGTGCCGAGCTTCGTGTTCCCCGGCATCGTTATCTTGAGTTCGATGTCGAGGGTCGAGTACGGCGGAACGACCGGAGTCCTCCGCGGCACGCTGAAGTCCACGCCGCCGATCGTCACAACGGCCGACCACGTCGCCTTCGGCGGGACCCACGAGAGATCGTACGAGTCGGATATGCCGCTCTCGTTCTCTATGGACACGGGGAAGGAGACGACGTAACCCAGTTCGCTCGCGGTCGTGCTCGAACCGCCGAGCCCCGATCGCGTGGCATCGTAGATGCCGTCGCCGTTTCCGCCAATGACGAGGTCGATGCGGGGCGCGAGAAGCCTCAGGACCGCCCGTATCGAATCGCGCTCGAGCGTGTCGGGGACCGCCCGCGCATACACGATCGTCTCGTAGTCGCCGCCGGGTATCGGCTGGGGCACGGTCGTTTCGAGCGTCATCGCGACCGCGGCTCCCGGCGCCACCAATTCGGTATCGAACGCGCTCGTGCGCGGCACTCCGAGGTAGAGAATCCTCCACGCGGCGCCGGCATCGGCCGCCGCGCTCACGCGGAACGCGGCGGCGACGTTCCCTGTGTTCCTCAGCTCGAGGGCGTACGCAACGGGCGTGTTCCACGTTCCCGTCTTGAGCGCATAGCCGCCTTCCCCCTCGTCGCCCGTAACGCCGTAGCCATTCCCATCGACGGCGAGATCCGTGCCGTAGGACGCTTGGAGGACGTTCACTCCCAACCTCACGCTGTCGAAACGCGTCGGATGCGCCGCTGCCACGGCGTCGAGAATCGCGTTGTACCCGCCCACCGTCGTCCCCGACGGAGGAATGAGGAGAACGCGATACCGATCGACCTCGCCGGGCGACATCGCGCGCGTTGTGTACGGCAAGGACACCGGCCCCGACCCGGCGTCGATGCGCGCGGTCCATCCCGTCGGCGTCGCGACGGCGAGACGGTAGGTATCCGCGTCCTGTCCCTCGTTCTCGACATCTACGTAGAAGACCGCCGTGTCCGCGGGAAACGTGCTCGCGTCCGCGGCGCCGCCGGCCCCCGATCCGATCGCGCCGAAGAGATCGTTTCCGTTCCCGTTCGCCGCGAGATCGACGAACCGCTTGCACACGAGAGACACGTCGTCGACGTAGGCCCACGTTTCCCAGAGATTGTCGTTCGTGTTCGCCTGTTCGAAATAGATCCTCACCGTTTGACCGGCGAACCCGAGCATGTCCACGCCGGCGGGCGCGGCGTTGTCGTCGCTCACCCACCCGCCGTCCTTGAACGTGTAGCTCGGGTCGGAGAACGTGAGCCGCAGGAGAGTTTGAAGAACGGCGTTACCCGTCGTGCGTATCTGCGCGGTGAACGGATCGTAAGGATCCGTGTCGTACCCCTGTTGACGCACCTGGAAGTAGAGCCTTGCGCTCGAGATGTTCGCTGGAATCGCCACGTCCTGGTACATGAAGCCGGCGGCGCTCTTGCGCTCCTTCGAGAATTTGAAGCCGAGACGAGCCGAGTAGCTCCCCGTGAAGGGAAGGTCGGGGACAACGACGTGATCGGCGAGATCGGGATTGAACTGGTTTCCGCGATAGGCCCCGTGCACCCAGTACACTCCGAAGGAGCCCGTTTCGAAAGAGCCGTTCTGGACGAGCTCGCCGGCGAGTGCCGCGGCGGGGAACGCGAGGACGCACGCCGCGGCGAGGCACGCGAGACCGCCAGTCGAGGCATCCCGCCCGCGCGCCGTGAACGCAGCGATCACACCGGCCGCCCGCGCGAACCGACGCGCGAACAACCGCGTGAACGATCGTCCATTCCGTTTAGAAACTATACCCATTGAACATCCAGTCCGCGAGAATCAGTTGAAGTCTCACGCCGAAGCCGTTCTCCCACGCGTCGTTCTCGGCGAGATCCCTGTCTTCGAATCCATTGACGCTGTACCCGGCCGCCACGCGGAGACGGCTGAAGAGCACTCGCCCGATCTCGATCCCCACACCGGTTTGACGAGTCCCGTCTCCAGCCTGTCCGAGAAACCGTCCCCACGCATCGATGTCCCAGTTCCTCGCGAAACGGTAGACGTACTGCGAGAGGACGAGATAGCTGTGCCCGGTCTCCGAGATTCCCGGGCTGTAGTCCTCGACTCGCTTGAAGGCGAGTTTGATCCTGACCTCGTGCGCCGGTTCGGGCGTGACGTTCACGTCCGTCGATAGGACCGTCGTCCACACGATCGCCTCGGGATCGACGGGCGAATACCTGTCGTACTGCGTCTTGAGGAGAAAAAGTGTCGCGAGCGGCCCCGACTCCGGCCGGTACACGCCGGCGAGGCGGCCTTCCATGGTGAGCGATTCGCTCCTTCCGTCGTAAGAGCCGATCGCGAGAGCGTCCTTGAACAAGACCGAGGCGCCGT
Source organism: uncultured bacterium (assembly GCA_964645735.1). Lineage (GTDB taxonomy): Bacteria > Krumholzibacteriota > Krumholzibacteriia > WVZY01 > WVZY01 > CAZYCB01. The sequence continues at coordinate 5,162 of CAZYCB010000562.1, forward strand.
TTTCGAATTCCTTCGCCGCGTTGATTTTGAACAGATGACGCTCCGCCGCCCGCTGCCACCGGTACTCGTACTGACCTTCGACGAGCGATTCGCCCTTCTTCAGCCGCGCCAGGCCCGTCTTGATGGCGACGTATTCGTCCTCCGTCCGGCTCGAAAAAGACCGGAACCCCTCGATGTCGAACGTTCCCCTGAAATCGGGAGCGATGGGAACGGCTTGCTTGAGGCCGAGAATCGTCCCCATGCGTTCGTCGTTCGCCGTTCGGCTCATTGCGTACTTCGAATACACGGTGGAGCTCCGTCCGGTTCGCGCTTCGAGGCCGGCAAGGAGCTGGTGCGTGGCCGGCCGGTCGTGGCCCGAGAGGTACTCGTGCGTCGCGACAACCTTGAAATCGTCGAGAAGCGAGAACGACAGGGCCGACCGCAGACGGTCGGGGTAATCGTCGACAGCTTCTTTGCCCTGGTTCATTTCCCAGTGCGTCTGCAATTCGCCGCGCGAACCCGCCTTGGCGCCGGCACCCAAGATCGAGAGAATGCCATCGCGTTCATCCGAATCGAGGACCTGTCTGGCCACCCTCACGCCCCCGCCCAGCATGAACACGGGCCCGTCGTACTTGCCGAACACATCGACGTTGTCCTTTTCTTCGCCGGTGTTCTCGAAACGATGACGATGACCGTGACTATCGATCGAGAAGTCGCGGCCGACGGCAAGCCGCGAATCGAATCCCGCCTTCTCGCTGAAAAGCTCGTGCGCCGATCCCGAGAACGACGGATTGAGAAAATCGCCGTCGACCTTTCTCACGTACAGCGAATGCTCGCCCCTGAGGTTCTTGGCGCCGAGCTGGAGCTTGTACGCGCTTCCCTCTCCCGCAACGGCGTCTTCGCTTCTCGCCACCTCGCCGGAGAGATCGAACTTTCCGAGCGCCACGCTTCCGTTCGCTCCGTAGAGCGCGTAATCCGATCCGTCCCCGTCCTCGGTGACGGCCGTGCCGCCGAGCCTGAATCGTCCGTTCCCCGAGAGGTCCCCTCGCACCCCATACACGTAGTGTCCCTCGTCGGGCGACTGGGCTTCGTAGATCGCGACGATCGTCACGGGGTCCATTTCACGCGAAAAAGCGGGAACGGGCTGCTTCATGAGAATCGCGCCGTTGAAGTAGTTCACGGTGAAGTCGCGGTGTTCGACGAAGGGCGTCGCGTCGAGCACCTTCTCCGGTTTGTAGCGGTCGCGGATTTCGACGACGAGGTTGACGGAGTTCTCGATGACCGGCGAGCGGGAGAGGTAGTAGTACCCGCTCGTCCCGTCGCCCGGGAGTTCGTCCCTCACCGTG
>CAZYCB010000563.1:0-1951 GCA_964645735.1 uncultured bacterium
GACATGGGGCTCATCGGCGGATGGTTGTGTCCGCTCTACTTCGCGTTCCCCGTGGTGATCATGTCGCCGCTCGATTTTCTCGCGAGACCCGAACGCTGGCTCCGGGCGATCCACAAACACCGCGGAACGCTCTCCGTCGGGCCGAACTTCGCGTACGAGATCTGCGTGCATCGCGTGAAGGACGCGGATCTCGGCGGGCTCGATCTTCACACGTGGCGGGTCGCGTTCAACGGCGCCGAACCGATCGACCCGGATACGATCGAGCGGTTCTCGCAGCGGTTCTCGCCGTTCGGATTCAAACGAGAAGCGATGACACCCGTTTACGGACTCGCCGAATGCACCGTGGGGCTCGCCTTCCCACCGTACGGCAGAGGGCCGCTCGTCGCGCGCATACGCCGCGAGAATCTTGCCCGGGATGGGCGCGCCGCCGCCGCACCTCCCGACGACCCCGCGGCGCTGCGCATCGTTGCCTGCGGGCGCCCGCTCCCCGGTCACGAGATCCGAATCGTCGATCCCGGAGGACACGAGCTTCCCGACAAGAGCGAAGGACGGCTTCAGTTCAGAGGACCATCGGCGACGAGCGGTTATTTCGGGAACCCCGATGCGACGCGCGCTCTCTTCGACGGCGCGTGGCTCAATTCCGGCGATCTCGCGTACATCTCCGACGGGGACGTGTACATCACCGGGCGGTCCAAAGACGTCATCATACGTGCGGGCCGGAACATCTATCCCCACGAGATCGAGACGGCCGTGGGGAACATCGCCGGCGTTCGAAAAGGGAACGTCGCCGTGTTCGGCACAGCCGACCGCCGTACGGGAACCGAACGCCTCGTCGTCATGGCGGAAACGCGTGTCGGCGATCCGCGGTCGCTCGAACGCATACGCGCGGACATTGTGGGCGTTGCAACGGATATCGCGGGAGCGCCGCCCGATGACGTCGTTTTCGCGCCACGCGGCACGATACCGAAAACGACGAGCGGGAAGATACGCCGCTCGACGAGCCGGGACCTCTATGAAAAAGGCCGGATCGGCGAAAAGCGCCGCGCCGTTTGGCTTCAAGTTGTCCGCCTCTCGTTCTCGGCCGCGGCGGCACGGGTGAGGCGAATGCGCCGCCGCGCGTTCGAAGTCGTCTACACGGGGTACGCCGCCGCTTCCGTGCTCGTCCTCGGGGTGACGTCGTACGTTCCCCTCATCGTTCTCCCGCGCCTGTCGGCGCGGTGGACCGTCGTGCGATGGGCGGCGCGAACGTGGTGGCGAAGCATTCGCACGCCGGTCGCGCTCGAAGGCGCCGGGCATTTCCCGCAAGACGGGCGCTGCGTCATCGTGTCGAACCATGCGAGCTACCTCGACAGCATCGTCCTAGCCGCTCTCGTGCCCCTGCCGGCATCCTTCGTCGCGAAGGCGGAGCTCGAACGAAACCCCGTCGTGCATCATTACCTTCGCCGACTCGATACGGAATTCGTCGATCGGTGGGACCGCGAGAGAAGAGCGGAGGACACGGGCCGCATTCGGGAACGGGCGCGCGAGGGACGGACGCTTCTTTTCTTCGCCGAGGGCGGCATGTCGCGGCAGCCGGGCTTGAAGCGTTTCAAGATGGGCGCGTTCGTCGCCGCCGTGGAGGCGGGGCTCCCCATCGTCCCTGTCGTCATACGCGGAACGCGGTCGCTGCTCCGTCCCGACACGTACATCCTTCGCCGGGGCGCCGTGACGGTGACGGCGTGCCCTGCCGTCGACACGCCCGCGCTCCGTGCCAAGACAAACGCGGATCCGTGGACGTTCGCGCGAGAACTCCGCAGAATGACCCGCGAGCAGATTCTCCTCCGCTGCGGCGAGCCGGACCTCGACGACGTACGGGTGTGAAAAAGCTGCCGCTCCTTTTTTTTACAGATCGTACTCGCCCGACCTCTCGCTGCGGTCCCCTTTTTCCCCAACCTGGCATACGAATTGCCGT